>NZ_CDXDOR010000147.1:0-12197 GCF_978021225.1 Frankia sp. CeTa3Moorea
GTGGTGGGCGACAGCGGCATGGTGCCCGCGCCGGGGATCGGGGAGGCGGCCGCGCCTGGATCCACCAGGGGGCCGTCCGCCGTCACGTTCAGGGTGCCGCCCGCCGCGCCGGACTCCGGAGCGGTCGGTGAGTCCCAAGTGGCCCCGGCGGCGTCCGGGTTCGCATGCTTGGTGACGAAATCCTTGATCACGTCCGCGGAGACCGTCGAGCAGCGCTGGGTGCGGTCCCAGGCGGTCAGGACGAAGTGCTTGTTGTCGACGAAGGTGCTCCGGGTCCAGGGCATACCGATGAATCGCGGCCCGGCATTCGCCGCGAGCTTGCGCAGCTTGTCGACCTGATCCGCCGGCAGGCTCTTGTCGTACCAGCCGATCACGAAGCCGTGTTCGAGGTTGTGTACGGCCCGTTCCGCCGAGATGCCCGAGTTCGGGTTGTAGAAGGGAATGCCGTCGGGCAGGGGGTCGGGGTTGTGGTTACCCGAGGACGGCGGTGACGCCTCGTACGTGACCGCTGTGCTGACGTGCGTCGAGCCGCGGAAGGGGTCGTTCGCCGTGCCGGTGCACCCGGCCGCGGTGGCGGCCGCCGAGGCCGGCGCGACGTAGCCGACCTTGCGGGCCTCGTTCTTCGATCTGCTGTCCGCGACGCTGTAGATGATGATGCCGACGAGGAGCGCGACGGCGACGAGCCCCGACGTCCCGTAGATGAGCAGCGCGCGGCGGCGTTCCCCGCGCTTCTGTTCACGGCGCAACTGCTCGAGCCGGGTGTTGCGTTCGACGCTCTTCTTACCCACGACAGCTGATCCTACGAAGTGTTGAACCACGTCGTCCGGGCAGGATGGATCCGACCCGCCGAACACCACCGGACACGCCCTGCCTCGCCACGCTGCACCGTGACCGTGGCGTCACTGATCATCCCGGAACCAGGTCATCCGGGACCAGGTCACCCCGGGACCGGGCCACCCGGGACGGGCCGGCCACGAGGTCAGCGGTGGAGGACGAACGCCGCGGTATCGCGGTCCGGTCGGGCGGGTACGGGCGCGGCGGCGTGCCCGACCCCGACCGTGCCCATCGGCGCCCAACCGGCCGGCAGGTCGAGCACCCGGGTGGCCACCTCCGGGCAGAACAGCGTCGACGATACCCAGCACGACCCCAGACCCTCCGTGGCCAGGGCGACGAGCAGGTTCTGCACCCCGGCCCCGACGGAGACGGTGAACATCCGCTCCTCGGCGGCGGCGCGGCGGGCGTCCGGATAGGGATGCGCGCCGTCGAGGACCATGATCGGAACGATCAGCAGCGGGGCACGCCGCAGCACCTCGCCGCGCCGGAGCCGACGCTCGACGGCCGCCTCGCCGAACCCGTCGCGTCGTAGATCGTCCGCCCAGGTCTCGGCCATCGCGTCGAGCAGCGCCGCGCGTCGCTCGGTCACGATCACGAAACGCCATGGTGTGGTGTGGTGCGGGGCCGGGGCGGTGAATGCCGCCGCGATCGCCCGGTCAACCGCGGCCGGGTCGACCGGGGTGTCGGAGAAGTCCCGCACGGTGCGCCGCTCGCGCAGCGCCGCCCGGCGCGCCTCGAGGGTGCCGAGGCGGAACATGTCCTCACCCGCGGGACGCAGCAGTGCCCGCCCGCCGGTGCCGTCGTCGGGCAGCCGGCCGTAGCCGCGGACGACCGCCACCGGCGTGGCGCCCAGCTTGCCCTTGACGAGGTCGGCGGCCGCGGCGAGCTCGTCGGCCTCGGCCACCTCGGTCATCCCCAGCTCGTTGCCGTAGCCGTCGAGGTCGCCGACGTGGCTGCGCAGCGCCGCCATGCCGGCCACCCCGATGGCGATGTCGGTCAGGCCGCGTCGCCACGGCCGTCCGGCGGTATCGGTGACGACGACGGCGACATCCACGCCGAGCACGGTGGCCAGGCCCGACCGCAGCCGCCTGGCGCTGGCGTCCGGATCCACCGGGAGCAGGGCGAGGGAGTCCTTGGCGATGTTCGACGCGTCGACCCCCGCGCTGGCGAGGACGAAACCGTGGTGCGTCTCGACGATCCGGGTCGGGCCGCGCCGGGCGACCTCGCGCACCGATTCACTGTCGATCATGGCCTGCCTGGCTTCCTCGCGGTCGCCGGACACCGTGACGAGCCGTCCCTCGGCCTTCGAAACAATCTTTGAGGTGACCACGATGACATCGCCGTCGGCGAGTGCCGGGCCGTGCGTCCGGGCGGCCGAGGCCACCAGGACGGCGAGATCGTCGCCGGGACGGACCTCGCCGATGCCGGTGAGCGGGAACACGCGCAGCGCCTGTTCCGCGCTGCGCTCAGACACCGGCGAGCTCCAGAGCCGCCCGGACGATCGCCACCGTGGCCTTCAGATCGGTCATCAGCAGGGGTGCCGCGGCCACGGTCGCGCCGGGAACGGTCGCGCCGGCGTCGGCGGTGTCGACGAGCCAGCCGTCGAGCAGTCCGTCCGCCGTCCCGGCTCCCGGGCGCAGGGCCGTCCCGTGCCCCGTCGCGGCGGTGCGCCCCCGGCCGCCGTAATGCACGCCCACCGCCTGGGCGGAGGTCTCGACGCCGATGGCGGCCAGGCAGGCGTCCGCCATCCCGCGCACGGCCGCGCCGCCGATGATCGGCGACACCCCGACCACCGGCGCCGCGGTCTCGTGCACGGCCGAGCGGATCCCGGGAACGGCGAGGATGGTGCCGATCGAGACGACCGGATTCGACGGGGGGAGCAGTACGACGTCCGCGTCGGCGATGGCGGCCAGGACGCCGGGCGCGGGCTTGGCCTTTTCCGCGTTCACCGGGATGATCGCCCGTGCCGGCACGGCGGCACGCAGCCGCAGCCACCACTCCTGGAAGTGCACCGCGCGCCGGCCGTCGGCGTCCGAGATCACCACGTGGGTCTCGATCCGCTCGTCCGACATCGGCAGCAGCCGTACCCCCGGCTTCCACCGCTCACACAGTGCCCGGACCACGTCCGAGAGGGAGTAGCCGGCGTCGAGCATCCGGGTACGCACCAGGTGGGTGGCGAGGTCGCGGTCGCCGAGCCCGAACCAGGCCGGCCCGACGCCGTAGGCGGCGAGTTCCTCGGCCACGACGAACGACTCGCCTTCGCGCCCCCAGCCCCGTTCGGCCGAGATCCCGCCGCCCAGGGTGTACATGACGGTGTCGAGATCGGGGCAGATGCGCAGTCCGTGCAACGTGATGTCGTCGCCGGTGTTGCCGATTACCGTCACGTCGGCCTCCGGCAGCGCCGCGAGCACGCCGCGCAGGAACCGGGCGCCACCGATCCCGCCAGCCAGGGCTGTAACTCTCACACCGACCGATCCTGGCACCGCGCCCCGGCGGATGGGGCACCGGTGGGCGGTGGTGGATTTCCCGGCCGGGGTGATAGTGACCACTGCCCAGCCGCGGACGGATTTCTCCGGACCGGGGCGGGCGCGCCGGTCCGTGCTCCTGACCGAGCCTTGCTCGGGGTTCCTAACCGAGCCTTGGCCGGGCGAACAACGGCGTCATCCATCCGTGGAACTCCGGCTTCGCCGGTATCGGCGTGTCCGTGCAGAAGGCCGAGAGCAGGAAGTGCACGAGATGGCTGGTCGGCCGGGAGGGCGCGGGGTTGGCGAGCCCGCCCTCGATGGTGGCGACCACCGCGTCCGCCGCGAGCTCCCGATCGGGTTCGGGCACGAAGTCGTGCACCGCGGCGAGCGCGAGCCCGTGCAGCCAGTCGTGCAGCCGCTCGTGGTACTCCATGACCGGCGCGGCGTGCGGGGCGCGTTCGGCGACACAGGGATGCAGCGTGCGGCGCCGTTCGACCGAGTCCAGGGCGAGGAAGAGCTTCGCCGCCGGGTCTCCGGGCAACGCGGCGATCCGGTCGACCTCAACGTCGAGCAGCCGGTTCAGCACCGCCGCGAAGGCATGGTCCTTCGACCGGAAATACCAGTAGACGGAGCCCGGCTCGATGCCGGCGGAACGGGCGATCTCCGCGATGGACGTCCCGGCGAACCCGCGGGCCAGGAACTGCTCCTCGGCGACGGTGAGCAACGCATCGATCCGTTCCTCGCGGGGAACCTCCTGGCGGTTGCGTGGCACCTGATCAGCGTAACGACTCCCATGGTGGGGCAGGAGGAAATCGATGCCCAGTAGTGGTAGCTCCCGTGCGGTACGGCGGCGCCGCCCCGGACGCCGGCATGATCGGAATCGTGTCCCGGTGTCGGGGGGTGCATTCCGGCCGGGCCCGGGTAGCGGAGTCCGGTGGACGTCTCGGGCGGATGTGTCCTGCTCACCGCCTTTTTCTTGATTCCGATTAGAGAGAGCTGTGAGAGTGAATCTCAGCTCTCTACGTCGCTGGAAGGACCATCATGTCCGATATCAGGACCACCAAGAGCCTCGAAGCCCTGTCCGCCTCCCTTAATCGCGCGCTTGCGGGGGCCCGCGCCCCCCAGGTCGTGGCCGCCCGCCGGGCCCAGATGCGACAGACCGCCGGTATGACGCCGGACGGGTCCGACCTCGCCGGCACCGGCCGGCGAGCCGACCGGACGCAGGCCTTGGTCGAGACGCTGGCCTCGCGCCGGCGGACGAATATGTTGATCGGTACGCTCGACCGGCTGCGCAGACCCGCCACCGGGTGGCGTGCGGCCGGCCGCGTGACACCCTGACTCCGGGCCGACCGGGTCTCCTGCCGAACCGCTCAGTACCGTTTCGGCACCGCATCCCTTCGATCCCGATGGTCACCGACCGGACCGGTTCATCTGCCGGGCGCCGGGGGGCGCCGCCGGAGAATCAGAGGAATTCATGATGAGTACGGCGGCGACATCCAGTGGTGCCGAATCCAGTGGTGCCGAATCCACCAGTGGTGCCGAATCCAGTTCCCCGCCGTCCCCGTCGGCGCTGCGCCGGGCGCTGCGCCGGGCCCGGGACGGCGCCACGCTCGATGTGGTGGAGGCCACCATTCTGCTGGCCGCGCGCGGCGACGACCTCGCGGACCTGTGCCGGTCGGCGGCCCGGGCCCGCGACGCGGGTCTGGCGTCGATCGGGCGGCCGGGTGTCGTCACCTACTCGCCGAAGGTGTTCATCCCGTTGACCCGGTTGTGCCGGGACCGCTGCCACTACTGCACCTTCGCCACCGTGCCGCACCGGCTGCCCGCCCCCTACCTCACGGTGGACGAGGTGCTCGGCATCGCCCGGGCGGGCGCCGCGGCGGGCTGCGCCGAGGCGCTGTTCACGCTTGGTGATCGCCCCGAGGGCCGATGGCCGGCGGCCCGGGAGTGGCTCGACGCCCACGGCTACGACTCGACGCTGGGCTACCTGCGCGCCGTCGCGATCGCCGTGCTGGAGGAGACCGGTCTGCTTCCGCACCTCAACCCAGGTGTGCTGAGCTGGGTGGAACTCGCCCGGCTCAAGCCGGTGGCCCCGTCGATGGGGATGATGCTGGAGACGACCGCGACCCGCCTGTGGTCGGAGCCGGGCGGGGCGCACTACGGGTCACCCGACAAGGACCCGGCCGTCCGCCTGCGGGTCCTCACCGACGCCGGGCGGCTGTCGATCCCGTTCACGACCGGCCTGCTGCTCGGCATCGGGGAGACCCGGGCGGAGCGGGCCGAGACGATCTTCGAGCTTCGAGGTCTGGCCCGCCGCTACGGGTCGATCCAGGAGGTGATCGTCCAGAATTTCCGCGCCAAGGACGACACCGCGATGCGCTCCGCGCCCGACGTCGGTGCCGAGGAGTTGGCCGCGGCCGTCGCGGTCACCCGGCTGGTGCTGGGCCCCACGATGCGGGTGCAGGCTCCGCCGAACCTCGTTGACACCGCGGAGTGCGCCCTGCTGCTTTCGGCCGGCATCGACGACTGGGGCGGCGTCTCCCCGGTCACCCCCGACCACGTCAACCCCGAGCGGCCCTGGCCGGACCTGGACGTCCTGCGTGCCGTGACGGCGCAGGCCGGGTTCACGCTGCGGCCCCGGCTCACCGTCTACCCCTCCCATCTCGGTGAACCATGGATCGACCCGCGCCTGGCCGGGCACGTCGGGGCGTTGGCCGGCGCGGACGGCCTGCTCGCCGACGGTGTGTTCCCGGCCGGCCGCCCCTGGCAGGAGCCCGACGGCGGACTCGCTGACACCGGCCGCACCGATCTGCACGCCGCGGTCGACACGGTCGGGCGCCGCAGCGAGAAACGGGCGGACTTCGGCACGGTCTACGGTGACTGGGAGTCGCTTCGTGCCCAGGTCAGCGCGGCCGGGACGGGGGTCGACGGAGTCGTCGGCACGGGCAGCCGGGCCATCGCGAGCCGGGCCGGCGCGGTTGCCGGTGCCGGTGCCATGCGGCGGATCGGCCCCGACATGCTCGCCGCCCTGCGCCACGCCGGGTCCGATCCGGCCGGGATCACCGACGACGAGGCGCTGACCCTGTTCGGCGCGGACGGCGCCGCCCTGGAGGAGCTCTGCGCGCTCGCGGACGGATTGCGCCGCGACGTCGTGGGCGAGGACGTCACCTACGTCGTCAACCGCAACATCAACTTCACTAATGTCTGCTACACCGGATGCCGGTTCTGCGCGTTCGCGCAACGCCGTGGGGACGCCGACGCCTACACGCTGTCTCTGGACGAGGTGGGCAGCCGGGCGGCGCAGGCCTGGGCGGTCGGCGCGACCGAGGTCTGCGTCCAGGGCGGGATCCATCCCGATCTACCGGGCACCGCGTACTTCGATCTCGCCCGTGAGATCAAGCGGCAGGCGCCGGGGCTGCATCTGCACGCCTACTCGCCGATGGAGGTTCTCAACGGCGTCACCCGCACCGGCATGTCGATTGGCGACTGGCTCACCGCGGCCCGCGAGGCCGGCGTCGACACGATCCCCGGCACCGCGGCGGAGATCCTCGACGACGATGTCCGCTGGGTGCTGACGAAGGGCAAGCTGCCCGCGGCGAGCTGGGTCGAGGTGGTGACCACCGCGCACCGGGTCGGCCTGCGTTCCTCGGCCACGATGATGTACGGGCACGTGGACACCCCCGCGCACTGGGTGGCCCATCTGCGCCTGCTACGGCGCATCCAGGACTCCACCGGCGGCTTCACCGAGTTCGTGGCCCTCCCCTTCGTCCATCACAGCTCGCCGATCTACCTGGCCGGTGTCGCCCGTCCCGGCCCCACCCGCCAGGAGAACCGGGCCGTGCACGCGATGGCGCGCATTCTGCTGCACGGTTCGATCGACAACATCCAGTGCTCCTGGGTCAAGCTCGGGGTGGAGGGCTGTCGGGCCGTGCTCGCTGGTGGGGCGAACGACATAGGCGGCACGCTGATGGAGGAGACGATCAGTCGGATGGCCGGCTCGCAGCACGGCTCGCGGCGTTCCGTGGCCGAACTCGAGGAGGTGGCCGCGGGGGCGGGTCGTCCCGCTCGGCAACGCACCACCACGTATGGCCGGATCCCTGACGAGCGCTTTCGCGCTGCCCGGGGCCGCACCGTCCGGGCCATGCTGCCGGTGGTGTCCTGACACCCGCCAAGTCCTGATCATCAAAAACTACTCTCCGTAGTCGAATGGGTCGGGGTTGCCGAGTCTGGTAGCTGATCGGTCTACGTTCGCGGCGGTTGCCCGAGCTCAGACCCTGCCCTTTTAGGGGTGTATGCCCTTTAGGTCTGGGCGGGATAATGCCGTTGTCGCGACCAATCTGATCGCGCAGAGTGACGGAAAGGAGGGTTGCGCGGACCCTCGGCGACAGGTTGTAGTGACTGTGAGCTATGGTCTCATCGCTGGTTGTAGAAGATGTTGCGACGGTGGGGTTGACGCGATCGAGTCTGGAGCGTGTAATTACCGGCGTGTCATTCCCCCCGCTGGCGGGGTTCGTGCGGTAGTGCGTCGCCTGACCGGTGTGGAAACCAGTCACCTGCGCGCCGGCGCCCAGGGGTGGCCGACCGCACCGCGACGGGTCTGGAGGAGTCCACATGGAGCACGCCGACGCGGGCGTCCACACTGTCCTCGCGGACGTCGAGCGTCCCGCTGAGCATGACCCGTTCGCTGATCACCCCGAGCGGGTGCTCACCGAACGGCACACCCGGGCCACATCCGAAACGGTCCCGCGGGCGCGGGCGCGGGTGCCGGCCACGGCCGCTCCCGTCCCCCCCGCGTTGACCGGTCGCTCCGTCGCCGAGGACACCGACCTCGTCGAGGACATCGAGGACGACTCCGTCGAGGACATTGACGAGGTCGACGATGTCGACGAGGTCGGTGACGACGAGGCCGACGAGGCGGAGACCAAGGACATGGAGGATCTTGGTGGATCGGCCGGGAGGTCCGCCCTCGCCCAGGTGATCGATCTGGGGATGGGGGACCTTCTCGGCGAGGCGATGGAGTGGCAGGAACGCGCGCTGTGCGCGCAGACCGACCCCGAGGCGTTCTTCCCGGAGAAGGGCGGTTCGACCCGCGAGGCCAAGCGCATCTGCTCGGGCTGTGAGGTCCGGGCCGAGTGCCTGGAGTACGCGCTGGAGAACGACGAGCGGTTCGGGATCTGGGGCGGCATGTCCGAGCGGGAGAGACGCAAGCAGCGACGCCGAGCGGTCTGATCCCGCCCGGTGACCGGCGGTCGGCGCATGACGGGCGATCCGGGCACGTCACAGGCGGCCACGGTCGCCGCGGTGACCGCTCTGCCCGATGATGCAGGGCCGCCGGTCGTCGCGGTCTGCGTGCTCGGTCGAGGGGGTGGTGGACCCGACGCCGCCGCCCAGGTCCGGGCCGCCCTGCGTGCCCAGACCAGACCACCGGACCGGGTCGTCGAGGTGCGGCTCGGTGGCGGGGGAGGCGTTCCCCGGCAACGCGCGTCTCCCCTGGACGGGGACGGTCGCCTCCCGTCCGCCGACCGTCCCGTCGATCCCGGCGCCGACGGCGCGGATGCTCAGGCCGGTGACCCGGTCGTCGAGCCCCTCGTCGTCGAGGTGCCGTCCGCCACACCGTTCGGCGCCGCCGTAGCCGTGGGGCTGGCTCGGCTGGGGAACCTACCGGAGCACGGATTCGTCTGGCTCCTCGACGACACCGCGATCCCTGCCCCAGGCGCGTTGCACACCCTGCTGGCCTACGCCCGGCTGGACCGGGGTGTCGCCGTCCTCGGTCCCAAACTGCTCGCCCGCGCTCCGGAATCCGCCCCACTCGCCGAATCCGCCCGGCCGGCCGAATTCGCCCCGGCGGCCGGAGCGGGCGGTCCCGCCGGAGCGGACGGTCCCGCCGGATCGACGGGTGCGCGGTCCCGGCCGGTGACGAGACCCCGGGTGGTTGAAGCCGGGGTGAGCGTCGACCGGGCCGGGCGACGGCATACCGGAATGTGCCCGGGCAATGATGATTATGGTCGGTGTGACGGGGTACGTGACGTCCTCGCCGTTGCGTGTTCGGGCACCCTCGTGCGGGCGGTGGTCTGGCGACTGCTCGGTGGACTCGACCCCGAGCTCGATGGTGGTCATGACATCGATCTTGGCTGGCGGGTGGCCCGTGCCGGCCTACGGGTCGTCGTCGTCCCGTCGGCCACGGCGACCGTGGCCTCGGCCTCGGCCTGCCCCGGGGGGTCGGCCTTCCCCGGGGCATCGGCCGACCGCGCGGGGGCTCTACGGGTCCGGCTGGCGAACACGGCGACGGTGCTGTTGCCGGCGATGGTGGTCGCCCTGCTCGTCGGAACGGCCGTGCGCACCCTCGGCCTGCTCCTGCGCGGCCGACCCCGGGCGGCGCTCGCCGAGCTCACGCTCGCCGGTACCGTGCTGGGGCGGCCACGGCAGTTGCGCCGGATGCGTCGGCGCGCCGCCTGCACGTGGGCGGTGCCGCACCGGGCCGTCCGCCCGTTGTTCCCGGCCCGCCGCCTGCCGTGGCGGCGCGGAGCCGGCGCCGAGGATCTCCTCGATCGGGCCGGAGCCGCCGAAGACGTCGCCGACACCACCTTGGTGGTTACCGGGCCCAGACCGGATGCGCACCCGTGCCGGCCGGCCTGGCCGCCGATGACCCTGGCGACCCTGCTGGGTGCCGTCGGGCTCCTGGCCATGAGGGGGATGCCGGCGGACATGCTCGGCGGGGGCCTGCCGCTCCCGACCGGCAGCCGGAACCTGTGGTCGGCCGTGTGGTCCGGATGGGCGGGGGCGCCCGATGGACCTCTGAGTGGTCCCGGGCCGGCACCCCCTTTCACCGCGCTGTTCGCCGCGGCGGCCACTCTGCTGGGGGGGAGGCCGGCGCCGGCCGCTTGGATCCTGCTGGCGGCCGGCCCGGCGCTCGCGGGCCTGAGCGCCTACCGGGCGCTCGCCCGGCTGGAACCACATCCGATCACCCGGTTCGGGCTCGCCGCCGGCTACGGGTTGAACCCGGTGATGACCGGGTCGGTCCTCGCCGGCCGCACCGACACCGTGGGCGCGGTGATCGGCCTTCCCCTGGTGCTCGCCGCCGCCGACGCGGTCCTGCGGGACCGGCGGGACGGCTCCGGCTTTGGCTTTGGCGTCGGCGGGGCGCCGGGCCGGCCGGTGTGGACGCTCGCGGTCTGTCTGGTCGGGTTCATCGCCTGCGCCCCGTCGATGCTGGTCATCGCCTGGGCGGGCCTGGTAGTCGTCGCGTTCCTGACCGCGCGGTCCAGGCTGCCCGCGATCATCGCCGCTCTGCTCGCGACGATCATTCCGGTGCTTCCGGACCTGCGGCTGGATCCCGTCGCCGTCCTCGCCGAATCGGCGATCGCCCTGGCCAGGCTGCCCCAGTACTCCCTGGCCCTGTTGGCTGGTGCGGACAGCGGACCCAGTGCCGATGTGGCCGGCTTCGTCGGTGGATGCCTGGCCTGCTGGTTGTTCGGCCGCCTCGCGGGCCGGGAGCGGGGCCGTCGGCGGCGCACGGCCGTGCTGGTGGTCCTTCCCGTGACGCTGCTCCTCCTCGTCGGGCCGCTGATCCTTGCCGCTCGGTTCCTGGCCGTGGATGTATCTCGGCCCGACGACACCACAGGGGCGAACCCGGCCGGCGTCGAGGGGGCCGGCCTCGCCCGCGCGGTCGCGGCCGTGACCCGCGCCGCCGGCCCGGGTGCCCGCGTCCTCGTCCTGCACCAACCGGCCTCGGCCAGAACGATCCGGTACACCCTGGCCTCCGCGTCCGGGCCGATGTTTCCCGAGACCGGCGCCCGCACCCCGCGGCGGTCCGGTCGGTTCCTCGCCGACATGGTCGCGGACCTCGCCACCAACGGTGGCCGGGCAGCCGGCTGGCTCCCGCTTCTGGGCGTGACATCGGTCGCCGTACCCACGGCCGACTCGGCCTCTCAGCTCGTCGCCCGACTGGACGCGACGCCGTCCTTGATCCGGGATCGTCCCCGTCCGGGGGCGATCTTCTGGCGTCCCGCCGTTACGGCCCGTGGTGCGACGGCCTCGGGAGAGCCCGGTGGGACCGGTGCGCCGCGACCGGACGCATCCGAGTGGGCGGGCGGACCCCTGGCCTGGGTGATGGAGTCCGATCGGGCTGATCGTCGTGAGCCGGTGGCGCGGCACTCCGCTCCCGCGGCGACGAAGCGGACAGCCCGCCCGATCGGTACAGCGCCGGGTGCTCCTCCCCTCCTCTCGGCGCCGCTGCCGCCAGCGCCCTCCTCGGTACGCCGGTTGGCCTCCGGCGAGCGGTTGCCCGCCCTCGCCGCCCGGTCCGGCCCGGCACGCTCCCTGGTGCTCGCCGTACCGGCGGATGCCGGATGGCACGCGTGGCTGGAAGGCCGGCCGCTGACTCCGTTCCGGGCGTGGGGCTGGGCAGCCGGATTCCGGCTGCCGCCCGACGGCGGTCGGCTCCGCATCGACCACGACCGGGCTTCACCCCACCGGGCCGTGCTGGGCCAGGCGGCGGCGCTCGCCGCGCTTGTCCTGCTGGGAATCCCCGTGCTGCTGGGAATCCCAGTCCTGAGGTCGCGGCGGATGGCTCCCCCGGCTGCAACGCAGCCGCGGCGGGTCGGGAAGGCTGAGCGGCCGTCGTGTCAGCGGCCGTCGTGTCAGCGGCCGTCGTGTCACGTCGTGGTCGTTTCGCGGACGGTCGTTTCGCGGATGGTGCTGCCGCTGGCGGTCCTCGGGCTGCTCGGGCTGACCGGGGCGTTCCTCGCCGGCACCGGCACCGGCACCAGCACCAGCACCGGTGCCGGGAAGGGACGGGTCTGGCCCCTGAAGGGACGGGTCTGGCCCCTGTCAGGCGCCATGCTGGCCTGCCCGGACCTGACGCTGGTGGCACCCGGTCCGGGCGGGCCGGGTGCCACC
>NZ_CDXDOR010000148.1:0-12130 GCF_978021225.1 Frankia sp. CeTa3Moorea
AGTACGCAGGTCCCGAGCTCTCGGTGCTGTTCAACCCGTCCTACCTGCTGGACGGCCTCGGCCGGATCGGCGTCGACGAACCCGATCGTCGCCTGATCGTCCTCGACGGCACCGAGCCCGTCCAGCAGGTAGGACGGGTTGAACAGCACCGAGAGCTCGGGACCTGCGTACTCGACCGGAATCGTCTCGCTGGCCTGTGCGCCACCGCCGTCCCCGGCCTCGGCGACGACCTGGTCGCGGGTGAACGTGAACCGCAGCGGCCCGGTGCGGGTGGCGACGACAGCCACCCGGCGGACCGCCGCGGCGAGCGCCGCGGTCTGCGCGGTGACGACGAGCGCGGCCGCCTCGGGCAGGAGCTTGCGGTAGTTGGGAAACGTCCCTTCGATGAGTCGGACGATGGTCTGCCGGCCGCCGGCGGCGAGGCCGAGCCGGGCGCCGGACGGATCGTCGAGGTCCAGGCCAATCATGATGCGGGAGGCCGACGTCGGCGTGCGGGCCACCTCGGCGAGAACCTTGGCGGGCACGTGCGCGAGCGCCCACGGATCGTCGACTGTCGGCTGCCAGGGTATGCCGCGTACCGCGAGCCGGTACCGGTCGGTGGCAGCGAGGGTCAGCCCGCGCCCGGAGATCTCCATCCGGACCACGGTGAGCACGGGCATGGTCTCGTCCCGGCCGGCCGCCGGGGCGACCTGACCGACCGCGGACGCAAACCCGAGCGTGTCCACCTCGCCGATCGGTCCGGGAAAGCTGGGGAGCTTCGGGTACTCGCCCGGGTCCATCAACGGCACGGTGAAACGGACGCTGCCGCAGCGCAGGACCAGCCGGTCACCGTCGACCACGACGCCGACCGTCGTCGCGGGCAGGCTGCGCACGATGTCCGTGAGGAGCCGGCCGGGCACCAGCACCCGCCCCGGTTCGTCCACCGAGGCCGCGACCGGAGCCCGCACCGCCACCTCCGTGTCGTACGCGCAGATCGTCAGGACCGAGGCCGTGGCCGGCCCCTGGCGCGCCGCGGAACCGGGAGACGCCGCGGAACCGGGAGACGCCGCGGAACCCGACGGCAGGGGAACCGCGGCGGGCGCCGACGCCGGGGCGCCATGGCCCGCGGTGAGCAGGATGCCGGTCAGGACGTTCCGGGCCGGGCCCGGCCGGTTGGGTAGATGCCGAGCGGCCCAGCCGGTCGCGTCGGCGAACGCGTCGCGTTCCACGCTGAACCTCATGAGTGCGATTGTCCTCGGCCACGGCGCGGAATCGCCGCATTCAGCGGGCGGTGTTTGTTCCGCCCGGACGGGCCGCAGCCGCCGCGTCGTGAGGAGAGGCGGCGGCGCTACCAGTGGTCCGCCGCCGCCCGCAACCGGTCGGCTGCGCTCAGGTGCGGTCCGAGCTGAATCGCACAGCGCCCGCCGAGAGGACGGCTCCGGGGAACACGCGCGCCCCGGACCGCAGCTCGTTGCCTCGCTCGATCCGTGCCCCGTCGCCGATGACCACCCCGTCGAGCGCGACACCGGAGCCGATCACCGCGTCCCGACCGATCACGCTGTCCCGCACGACCGCCCCGGCCTCGATGACCGCACCGTCGAACAGCACGGCACCGTCGATCGCGGCACCCGCGCCGACCCACGCGCCGGTCCCGACGGTCGCCCCGCCACCGATCTTGGCGTCGGCGGCCACGACAGCACCGGGCAGCACCAGGCAGTCCCCGACCGGCCCCGGCAGCGCCGACGACGCCATCCGGCCGGTCACCAGATCGCGACTGCCCTGCACGAACGCCGCGGGAGTTCCGAGGTCGAGCCAGTAGGTGTCATCCGGGTAACCCATGACCGTCGTGCCGGCGGCCAGCAGTCCCGGGAAGGTCTCCCGCTCGACCGAGACCGGTCGTCCCGTCGGGATCGTGTCGATGACGGACCGCCGGAACACGTAGCACCCGGCGTTGATCAGATTGGTGGGCGGGTCCGGGGTCTTCTCCAGGAAGGCGGTGACGCGACCATCGTCGTCGACGGGCACGACCCCGAAGGCACGCGGGTCCACCACCCGAGTCAGATGCAGGGTGACCGCCGCGCCGGTCCCCGTGTGCCGCGCGACGAGGGCCTGGAGGTCCAGACCGGCGAGGATGTCACCGTTGAAGATCACGACCGGATCGTCCGGTCCCCCGTGGAGCCGCTCGGCCACGTTGCGGATCGCGCCGCCCGTGCCCATCGGCTCGGTCTCGGTGACGTACTCCAGCTGGAGTCCGTGCGCCGAGCCGTCCCCGAAGTACTCCTCGAAGACCTCCGCCCGGTACGAGGTGGCGAGCACCACCCGGTCGATTCCCGCGTCTCGCGCGCGAGCCAGCATGTGCGCGGTGACCGGCACCCCCGCGACCGGCAACATCGGCTTCGGTGCCGACATCGTGAGCGGTCGCAGGCGGGTCCCCTGACCGCCGACAAGCATCACTGCGTCCATGGGGCGTCAGTGTCGCAGAACACGCGGTGGGCGCTGAAAACGGATCGGGGTCGGGACCATACGACGAACGGCATGCCATGGTTTCGACACGTTGCGTCGGACCGGGGGTCACCGAGCCGCCCGGATATCCCAAACATCTCGGACATCCAGGACATCCTCAACTACCAGCGACTCGACTGCCGGCCATCGGCCGGCCGCGATCCGCTCAGGCGCCCCGCGCGGCACCGCCCCGGGGAAGCAGATCGGCGGAACGGGTCGCCTTCGCCCCCGCGCTGTCCCGGGCGAAGATCAGCGCGAGCAGCAGCCGGACCACGAGACCGACCCCGAGCAGCAGCCGCAGCGGCGCGCGCGCGTTGCCGGGGTACTGCCGGGACAGGTAGCGGAACATGCTGCGGTGATGAGCCAGCACCATCCGCCGTGACGACCGCTTCGTCGAGTGCCCGCCGAGGTGCTCGACCACCGCGGACGGCACGTACACCGACCGCCAGGACACCTCGCCGACGCGGCGGCCGAGGTCGACGTCCTCCATGAACATGAAGTAGGACTCGTCGAACCCGCCGACCGCCTCGAACGCCTCCCGGCGCAGCAGCTGGCAGGAACCGGACAACCAGCCGGCGGTCATCTCCCGGGGGAGGCCCCGCTCCCGCCGGTAGGAGGCCGTCCACGGATTCGTCGGCCAGCACCAGCCGAACAAGGCGTGCCCCACCCCGCGGCCGAGAGAGGGCAGGTCCCGGGCCGAGGGGTAGAGCGCCCCATCCGGATTGATGATCCCCGGGCCGAAGGCCCCGCCCCCCGGCCAGCGGTCGGCCGCGGCAATCAGTTCGTCGACCGCACCGGGCGCGAAGGAGATGTCGGCATTGGAGATCACCAGCCAGGGCCCGCGGGCTCCGGCGGCACCACGGTTGGCCGCGGTGCCGTAGCCGAGGTTGCGACCCGGGCGCACCAGGCGCACCTCGGCCCGCTCGGCGGCCGCCCTCGTGCCCTCGTCGAGGTGCGGCGAGTTGTCCACCACGACGACCTCGTAGGGCCGCGTGGTCGCCTTCGCCAGCGAGTCGAGGAAGGCGCCGATCACCTCCCCGGACCGGAAGGTCACGACGACGACCCGGATCTCCGGATCCACACCCATGTCTCGCCCGCCCGTTCTCGCCCACCGCTGGTCGCCCGACACGTTCCCGTGACGACGCACGGCACCTTGCACCGAGGAGACCGTAGCGCGCCCTTTGCGGCGTTCCTCGCCCCGGGGCCGGGCCGACGGGCGCCTCAGCGCTCGGCGACCGCCCGCGCGTAGCTCGCGAGATGCGCCTCGGCGCTGGCCGCCCAGGTGAACTCCCGGGCCCGGGCGAGACCGGCCTGACCGAGCTGCCTGCGCCGCTCGGCGTCATCGAGCAGGGCGCCCATCTCCCGGGCGATCGAGCCGGCGTCCGGCTGGGTGTAGGCGACGGCATCGCCGCCGACTTCCGGCAGCGACAGGCGCGGCGTGGTGAGAACCGGGGCGCCGCAGGCCATCGCCTCCAGCACCGGCAGCCCGAAGCCCTCACCGTGCGAGGGATACGCCACCAGTGACGAACCTCCCAGATAGCCCGGCAGGTCGGAGAAGCGCAGATAACCCGGCCGGATCACCCGCAGGTGGCTCGGCACCGAGGCGACGGCGGCATCGACGTCGTCGTCCCAGCCGGAGCCGCCGGCCAGGACGAGCGCGGGCGGCTCGTCCCGCCAGTGCACCGCCTCGGCCCAGCCCCGGATGAGGTTCGGCACGTTCTTGCGCGGCTCCAACATCCCGAGGAACGCGACGTAGCGCGAGTCGCCGAGCCCGAGCCGGCGGCGCACCCGCCGCTTGTCCTCCTCGGTCGGCGGATGGAAGGTCGACGTGTCGACGCCGTGGTAGGCGACGTCGGTGGTCGTCGGCTCCCCGTCGAGCACCCGCACCAGCTCGTCCCGGGTGGCCTTCGAGGGGACGATGATCCGGACCGCCCGGCGCACCGCGGTGCGCATCGCGGACCGGAAGAACGTGCCCTTCACCGCGGTGTGCATGTCGGGCTCGGTGAAGAAGGTGACGTCGTGAATCGTCACGCACACGGGCTGGTGCGCCCGCAACGGCATCGTGTAGTGCGGTGAATGGATGACATCGGCATTCACCTGTTCGGCAACCAGTGGCAGCCCGGTCTGTTCCCAGGCCAACCGCGCGGGCCGGTGGGCGATGGCCGCCGGCCCGGACAGAACGGTGGCGTGTGGGGCCATCCGGCTGTAGCGTTCCTCATCCGACCGTTGGCAGACGAGCGCCATGTCCGCGCCGGTCGCGCCCAGCGCCGCGACCAACCCGTCGACATAACGCCCCACGCCACCACGGTCGGCCGGGACCGAAGTGGCGTCGACGAGCACCCGGGGTCCCACGGCGCTCCCTCCCTGACGCGCCACCCGCGACGGGGTGGTCGCTTGCTTCACGGTGACCGCTTGCTTCTCAACGGGGGCAACACTACGCCCGCCCGTCGTCGGCGACGGACACGGCGGGGGAACCGCTGACTCGACGGTAGAGCGCCCACGTCGCCAGTGCTGCCCCTTTCCAGGTAAATGACCGGGCACGAAGGCGTCCAGACTCCGACAGCCGCCCCCGCAGGCCCGGATCGCCCATGACCTTCGCCACCGCGGCGCCCAGCGCGGCCGGGTCGTCCACCCCGACTACCACGGCGGCGTCCCCACCGACCTCGACCAGCGCGGGGGCATCCGAGACGATGACCGGCACACCGTGCGCCATCGCCTCGACGACCGGCAGCCCGAAGCCCTCCGACCGGCTCGGCGCGAGCAGTACGCCCGCACGGGACAGGACCACGGCGAGATCCTCGTCACTGAGCCGCCCAAGGGTGCGCACCCGGTCCGCGCCCAGACCGTGCCTGGCCGCCGCCGCGCGCACGTCCAGCCCACCCCAGCCGGTCGCGCCGACGTGGACCAACGGCAGGCCCGGATCGCCCGGTCGTCGCAGCGCCGCGAGCGCGGTGTCGAGGCCCTTACGGGGTTCGAGCGTGGCGAGGGTGAGTAGATAACGCCCTGGAGGGGGTAGCCCCATCCGCGCGGCGCGGGCGTCGGCATCGGGCGGAACCCGGACCACGGCGTCGGCGACTCCCTCCCCGATCGCGTGCAGGCGGTCTTCGGGGATCGGCAGATGCCGGGCGATCTCGGCCGCCACCGCGAGCGTCGGCACGACGATCGCGTCGGCGTGGCGTGCGGCCCGTTCGCCCATCAGCCGGTGCCACCGGACCCCGTGCGGGGTCAGGGTCTCGGGATGCGTCCAGGGAACGGCGTCGTGGATCGTCACGACGAGCTTCGGGCGCGGCCGGCGCCGGTCCAGGGAATCGCCCAGGGCCGGCGCGACGGTTCCGGAGGCCCAGGAAGCCAGCGACGGACGGGGCGGCGCGCCGGAAAGTCCGGAAGGTGGAGATGAGTCCACATAACCAGGAGAGCGCCGATAACCAAGAGAGCGCCGATAATCCGGAGAACGCCGGGAGCCACCGGACCGTCGCCCGCGCCGGGACCCGGTCCGAGAACCGGTCCGGTCGTCGAGGGCGCGCAGGGCGTCCGCCACCGAACCGGTCACGAACCCCCGGGTACCACCCGCGGGTGGCACCAGCAGGGTCGGAGCGTGAATGACGTCCACCCCTGTCGGGGCCGGACCCACGCCACGCGCCCAGGCCACGGCGAGTGCGCGGCGAGGCAGACCAAGTCGGAACGGGCCGAAGACGCCGGGCAGCACGGCCGGACCGACCTCCCGGCGCCCGGCACACCACCCGGTCACCCGGTCCTCGGGGGCGGCGGTGCGGGCGAGCGCCGCCGCGAGCTCGGCGGAGTAGCGCCCGGTCCCGCCAGGAACCGGCGCGAGCAGCTGCTCGACAAGGAAACCCACACGCACGGGTCACAGTCTGCCCCTGCCTCCTCCATTCCCGGGCAGCCGGCCCGGTCCCCGGACAGCCGGGGCCGGTGGGCCGGCGGGGTCAGCGGCCGCAGGCGCGCAGGGCCGCGAGTGCCATCACGGCGCAGGAGATCCCGCCGACCAGGTATCCCCAGCCCCGATGGCCGAAGAGCGCGAACCCGGCACCCGTCCCGGCCACGATCAGCCCGAACAGCAGCACGGTCAGGACGACGGCGAGGATGCGCTGGTTACGCAGGGAGGTGGGGGGCGGCGGCGGGCCCGTCCGCGGCCCGTGCTCCGGCTGCCGGCGCGGTTCACGGCCGGGGCCCGGGCGTGCCGACCGGCCGGCGGACGCCATCGTTCAGCCCTCCCGTTTGCGGGCGTGGGTGAGTACGACGCTGCCCGCGGTGTCGGGAGCCCGCCGGTCCGACAGGGCGACGGCCGGCGAGAGCACGGCCGCGGCGTTCCATCCCGTCCTGCCGCCCTTGGCGGACAAGGTCAGGTAGAGCCGCTCGGCGCGTTCGCTGCGGAACATGTACGTCTGCCGAATGACCTCGAGCCCGACATCGTCGAGCAGCTTGGCGAGATGGTCGCCGGAATAGGTGTGCCTGACGTGGTAGCGCTCGCGGTGCCGGTCGAACAGATCCGGCCAGGACGCCGCCCGGGTGAGGGCGTCGGCAGACATCACCAGGTCGCCACCCGGACGCAGCACCCGCGCCATCTCGGCAAGCGCGGCCGGCCCATCGTCGAAGTGCTCGATGGCGCAGACCGACATGACGACGTCGAACGTGGCCGCGGCGAACGGCAGCGCCAAGGCGTCCCCCTCGACGAGCCCGGGATGCCCGCGCAGCCGGCGACCGAACTGCAGCTTGTGCCGGGCGAGGTCGAGGCACACCGCCCGAGCCCCGCGACGGACGGCCTGGCCGGCCCAGTAGCCGTCACCGCCGGCCACATCGAGCAGGGTGCGCCCGGCCAGTTCCCCCGCCCACGACAGCAGGGTGCCGACCTCCCGGCGACGCATGACATGTACCTGATGGCCCACGAAGGCGAGGGCGTCGTCCCGCACCGGGCTCACAGGTCGGCCCCGCCCGTCCGGTCAGCCCGGCCCATCCGGTCAGCCTTGCTCATTCCAGTCCGCCTTCCGAGTCCACGATTCACGCGTGGTCCACGATCCATGGATGGGCCGTGACCCATGGATGGGCCGTGACTCGCGCATACGCCACGGCTCAGGTGTGCCCAAGCGCGCCCAACGTCACATCAAGGTAACGCTCCCACGCCCCGTCGATGTCCGGCGGTATGACCTTCGAGCGCAGCCCGGCGAGCACGCCGGGCTCGTAGAGCCGCCGCAGCGCCACCGCCAGCGCCTCCGCGTCGTCGGGCGGCACGAGTAGACCGTCCACACCGTCGCGGACCGTGGTGGCGAGTGTTCCCACCGTGGTCGCCACGACCGGCACGCCGTGCAGGTGCGCGAGATCGACGTTCTGCGACGCCGTTCCGGCCCGGTAGGGAAGCACCAGGGCGTCGGCACCGGCGAACAGCGCGGGCACCTCCGCCGCGTCGACATAGCCCGACCGCAGGTCCACCCGGGTGGCCAGGCCGAGCTCCTCGACCAGCCGGGCGGTCTCCCCCGTCCCGCCCCAGAACTCGCCGGCGACGGTGAGACGGACGTCCGCCGGCCCGCGGGCCAACGCCCGCAGCAGGACGTCCAGTCCCTTGTACGGCCGCACCAGCCCGAAGAACAGCAGATTGCGCCGGGTGACGTCGGCGGATGGCCCACCGCGGCCGGCGGCCGGCCCGGGCGGCGAGGACGGCAGACCCGAGGAGGACGGACCCGAGGAGGACGGACCCGAGGACGGCAGACGCGAGGACCACAGGTGCGTGGCCATCTCGGCCACCAGGACCGGAGCGGGGGTGAGGCACGCGGCGAGCTCCGCCTGGGCCGGCGTATGGACGAGAACAGCCGACGACCGGCGCAGCACCGCACTGGTCAGCGGTTCGTCCACGGCCCGGCGCTCGTGCGGCAGGACGTTGTGGCAGAGTGCCACGACCGTGGGACCCGCGCCTCCGGAACCCGCTCGCCCGGAACCCGTGCCCCGGCCGCGCAGCCCCCGGGCCCGCAGCCCCGGGGCCCGCAGTGCGCCGAGGACGCCCAGGTACGCCGGGGCCTGCACGGGAGTGACGACGACCAGGATCACCGCGTCGGCCTGCCGCCGCAGGCGCCTGCCGAGCCGGATCCACCCATCCGGTCTGCGCCACGACAACGGGTAGCGGGTGACCTCGAACGGCTCCATCTCGGGCTCGGCGACGCGCTGCACGCCGGGATAGAGCCGCGCGGGGTATTGCGCCGACCAGGACTCGACCGCCACCTCGTGGCCCCGCGCCGACAGCCGGTGCGCAAGCTCGGTGGTGTGCTGCGCGATCCCCCCCTTGTAGGGATGGGTCGGACCGACGATCGCGATGCGCACGCCGGTCAGGTGTCGCTGCGCGAGCGGGCCACCAGATCGCCGATCAAGGCCAGCACGACGATCTGGAAGCCGACCAGAATCGCCAGCAGCGTCGACGTCGCCACATGGAAGTCGTAGCGGATCACGTCCACGATCAGCTTGACAAAACCCAAACCCATGATCCACAGGGCGACCGGCATAAGAACCTTGATCGGATCGAAGTACATCACCATCCGCAGCACCTGAAGGATGTAACGCCGCGCGTCCCGGAAGGGATGGAACTTCGACGTTCCGGACCGTTTTGCGTAATCAATCGGGAGGTAATCCACCGGATGCTGGTTCGACAGGAAGGACATCGTGATCGTGGTGACGCAGGAGAAACCGGGGGGCAGTAGCCGCAGATAGGGCAGAGAAACGTCCCGGCGGAAGGCGCGAAGCCCGGAGTTGAGGTCGGGAATCTTCATGCCGGACAGCCGCTGGGCGATTATCCGGATGAACCATTTCGCCGGCACCCGGGCCCACTTGTGAGTGCCCTCCTCGGTGCGGCGCGCCCCGACGACCTGGTCGACGTCGAGGTTGTCGTCCAGGTAACGGACGAACTCCGGGATGCGCTCGTTCGGGTACGTCATGTCGGCGTCGGTCCAGACGACGATCTTGCCGCGGGCCTCCTGGGTCCCGATCCGGCGGGCCGTGCCGGAACCACCGTTGCGGCGGAACGGCATCACCCGCATGCACGGGAACCGCGGGGCCACCTCGCGCAGCACCGCGAGCGTGTTGTCAGTCGACTTGTCGTCGATCGCCAAGACTTCGTAGGAGTAACCGCTCCCGTCCATCGCGGCGGTGATGCGCTCGAGTTCGAGCACCACATGGTCCTGCTCGTTGTAGCAGGGCAGCACGATGGTCACGTAGGGGGTGTCCGGACCGGCGGCAGCGACGCCGTCCCCGGAAGCCGCCCGCACTGGGGTGCCGGCCTGCGGATGTTCAGGTCGGTGGATGGCGCTGACACTCACGTCGGTGTGGCTCCCGGTCGTCGTTCCGGCCCAGCGGCGTCCCGGGCCGGCGTCCTGGCGGCCCGACGTCGTCAGTTCCCGCCCCGATCGCCGGTCCGTGGCGATGGTGCACGCTCCGTCGAGGGCTCGCGCACGACTCTAGAGTGGCATGCCCGCCCCGGCGAGCCGACAGCCGGGCGGTCCCGGCCACCGGGGCAGCGCCTACTGTTGCTCCGTGGGTGCGTTCAGAAGTGATCTGCGGGAGTATGTGCGGCACGTTCGTTCGCTGCGGGCGGCGCAGGAGACCTCAGCCCGCTCGTTCGTGGCCGGGCTGCGTTACCCGCTCGCGTACAGGCAACCGATCTGGACCGGTTCCCCCACCGTGATCGAAGGCCGGGAACGCATCGAGTTCGCCGAGGGCGCAGCGCTGCGGGTGGGGCTCGGCGCGTTCGGACTGTCGACCCGGCGCGACACCTCGATCATCCGGGTGCATCCCGAGGGCCGCCTGCGCTGCGAAGGTGTCGTGTCGCTGCAGCGGGGCGTGCGGATCGTCGTCGACTCGGGCGTACTGGAACTCGGCCCCGGGGCGAACATCAACGGGTTCGCCAAGATCCTCGTGCGCGAACGCGTCTCGATCGGCGCCCGCTGCAACGTCTCGTGGGACACCCAGCTACTCGACAACGACTTCCATCCGATGGTCGTCGACGGCGTGGAGCAGCCGATGAGCGGGCCGATTGTGCTGGAGGACCGGGCCTGGATCGGCACGGGGGCTATCGTGCTCAAGGGCGTGACGGTCGGCGAGAGCGCCGTCGTCGCCGCGGGCTCGGTGGTGACCCGGGACGTGCCGCCCAAGGCCGTCGCCGCCGGATCCCCCGCGAAGATCGTCGGCCACATCGACTCCTGGCGCTGATCCGGCGCCCGGATCGCGCGCTCCGGACGTCGGGCCTCGGCTGCCCGCGTGCCACGCGGACAGCTCCGCGGCCACGCCTAAAACCGGAATCTTCGCCTCGCCCAAATCCGACAGATCCTGCTATTCGACAGATCCTGCTATCCGTGCTATCCGGCTGACTTTGCATCCGGATAGCCGAAGACATCCGCCTCGATCCCCCGATTCAATAACGGTGAACCAGCCCTCGAGCGGTCACGATGATGGTTGCAGGCTGTGACGTCGCCGGTCCGGGAACACCGCCGGTCCGGGAACACCGCCAGTCCGGGAACACCGCGACAACGGTCTGGATACCAGCCCGGAAGCACCCACACCACCGTGCGCGACCAGGGCTGACGGGAGGAGGGCACCCATGATGCCGACGGGGAATCGGGGATCCGTAGCATGACTCCACCTTCGTCCGATGGGACTCTGCCACTCGTGGGTGACTCTGTGGATTCGACCGCAACGGCCCGCGCCGACGCCGAGGCCGGCGGAGACGTGTTCCCGGTGGGGACGCGCTTCCGGCCGTGGGGGATTCTCCGCACCACCCCTGCGGCCATCTGGGTGATCACTCTGCTCTTCACCGCGCTGCTGGCCGGCTGGTCGGTGATGATGCCGCAGTACCATGCGCCCGACGAACCGAACCACGTGGACGCTGTGATGCGGCTCGTCGAGGGCAAGGGCTGGCCGCATCCGGGCCGTACGATCGTGACGCAGGGTGGCGTAGGGGCGATCATGGCCGCCCCCTATGGATCCAAGGAGCGGCCCCGCGACCTGTCCGCCGGCCCGTTCACCGCGGCCGACGCCGTCCCCCGCCACGATCGTCCCAGCTGGGAGGAGTTGGACCGGACGCCGGCGCCGAAGGGTGGCATCCAGCAGCTCGTGCAGCATCCCCCGCTGTACTACTGGGTTGACGCCATGATTCTCAAGGCCGTCCCCGGCGGTGGCGACCACCTGCGCTGGGACAAGATCATCGGGATCCTGCGCCTGGTCAGCGTGGCAATGGTCGCGCCGTTGCCGTTGCTCGCCTGGGCCGGGGCGAACCGGCTCAGCGGTGGCAGCCGGGTGGCGGGGATCTGTGCCGCCCTGGTACCGCTCGGGATCCCCCAGCTCACCCACATCGGATCCAGCGTCAACAACGACAACCTGCTGGTTCTGACCAGCGGCCTGGCCACGGTCTCGATCGTCTACGTGCTGCGCGGGGACACCTCCCTGCGCACCGCGGCCTGGACGGGGGTCTTCGTCGGCCTCGCCCTTCTGACGAAGTCACTGGCGATCATGCTGGTCCCCATGGCGGCGCTGGCCTACCTCGTCGCCTGGGGCCGGGCCCGACGCGACGCCCGGGCTCCGTGGGCGCGGGGACCAGCGGCCGCCGTGGCGGCGACCGGACCGGCCACCATCGCCCCCTACCCGGCCGCCCCTTACC
>NZ_CDXDOR010000149.1:0-9938 GCF_978021225.1 Frankia sp. CeTa3Moorea
AGGGTGGAATCAGCTACAGTTACGGCCACCCCGAGTCCAACTGCTTCGCAGAGCAGCCCGTCCGTCGCTCCGAGCTCGACCGTGCCAGCCATGCCTCGCGACGAGGATTTTCTGGCTGCGGCATTTAATCCGATTATTGGCCAGCAATGCACGCAGGGCGAGAAAGTTATTCTTGGCAAGCCGGGTGAGGCCGTACAGATGTGGGCTTCCTGCGATTGGGTTGCCGCCGGGAGCGGCGGAGAGGTGTACGTCAACAACTTCCAGACAGACCCCGAGAAGCCCGCATTCTTCGGCGGGCGCCAATGCGATATGAGGGATGTGGAGGTGGGTGACACCTGGATGGGTGCCGCAATCCACTACACATGCAAACGCCTCGCAGGGACCACGAGACCCAGTCAAGAGGCTGGCATCTGGGAGGCAAACCGGGTGAGCCGTGAGGAACTCGACCAGGCCAAGATACTCAGGCTCGACGTCTACCGCGCGGCTCTCGAGCAGCCATTGGGTGAGCCATGCCCGACCTCGGGCGCTACGCTGGCAACGTTGGATGCCGGTACAGCCGATCTGGCGATCGAATGCCAGGAAATCTTTGCCGGAAATTCTTTCTACCGCCTTGGCATCACGCCGACTAGCAGCTACGGCTGGAAGGGCTCTCCGGGCTCCGTGCCGGACGGCACATCCTGCAGCAGTGAAGGCAGGATCCGCGTCGCCCTGACGACCTCGCCAGGGTACCCGGCCCGGGTCCTCTACTGTGCAGAGTTGGACCCTGCCGACGCCGCGACTCCGACTGTCTGGCGGCGGGTCGCGTGGCCAGTCGAGCCACCTTCTTATCTAAAGACGTGTACGGCGGGAGACCCTGAACTCGAGGAAGTTCAAGGGCAGTTCAGGTTCACACTCGGATGTAGATCTATGCATGGCCTATATCAATGGGCGGTCATCTGGGCTGAGGAAATTGGGTAATCGCTACCAATATCGCATCAACCCATCTGAGGGCGTGATCGCGATCCTGCGCTTGATCGGCTTCACGAACATCGCCGCAGGAATCCGTCACCACGCCCGCCGCCCTGTAACTGGCCAGGCGCGCATGATCGGCACAGCGCGCCAAGGGTTCGGTGGCCGTCACGACGGGCGCTGGCGGATCCGGCGTAGCGCAACACGCGTCTATGGGCTCTGGAACGCCGCTATGGTGGTGCGGTGAGCGACCGGGTTCGGGGAAGGGTTGGTCACGGTCTCTGGAGGCAGAGGGCCGGGATCCGGTGATCGGGTCTCGGCAGGTGGCTTTCGGTCATCTCGCGAACGCCATGCCTATGCTTTGGACGCCTGACCCGGTTGATGTCGGCGGCTCGGAGCAGGCCGATTTCCCGAGGCACGACAGCGCCCCTGACCGGACATTCTGTCAGTCGGTCTCCTGTGAAGTGGCGACCTCGTAGAAGGCGTCCGCGAGAGCAAGGATGACACTGTTGATCCCAGGGCCATCGCTGAAGAAGTAGTCGGCCATGGTGTTGTGTGCTTCCTGGTTGTTGAGGACGGCCTCGGTGACGGCGACCTTGAAGTCGTCGGAGTCCATGAACTGCTTCTTCGAGTTAACCTGGGTCTGCCTGACGAGCTCGGGGTGGGCGAGGAGTCGCTGGACCAGGCCGTTGACGAACTCGCGGACCTGGGACTCGGTGAAGGACTCGGCGCCGAAGAGGTCGTTCATCTTGTCGATCACGACCTGGAGGGCGACGTACTTGGGCTCCTTGCGGGTGCCGGTTCCGGCAGCGCTGATTCCCTTGAGCTCGCCGTCGCCGGTCAGCGAGATGTCGACGGCGATCCGCTTCTCGTGCTTGACACCGACCAGGACGACGTCGGAGAGGTCGACCTCTGCGGCCCAGGAGGAGTCGGCGATGACCTTCTCCAGGAGGCGGAGGAAGATGGAGAGCATCTCCATGTGCGGGTCGCCGTAGTCGACGATCTGGCTCATGAAGTCGTAGAGCCGGACGTAGGTGGAGACGTCCTTGCGGAACAGGTCGAGGGTGTTGAGCGTGACCTTGTCATCGGCCTCGATCGCGGCGGCGTAGCGGCTCGCGAACTCGTGCTTCGCCGGAGCGATCGCGGCCGAGAGCGCGTTGTTGCCCTTCCGCTTCACCCACAACTCAGCGACGTCCCGCACCTGGTCGGCGGTGTAGATTCCGGCCTGGGCGATCTTGGCCGCGAGGTGGGCGACGACGTACGGGTCGGTCTCGGTCTCCAGGGTCGCGCCTGTGAAGTACGGCTCGAACGCGGTCCGGATGTCGTCGGGCTTGTTCACGAAGTCGAGGACGAACGTCTTGCGCTTGATCTCCCCGCCCGCGGTGCGGTGGGTGCGGTTGAGCCGGGAGAGCGTCTGCACGGCGGTGACCCCGGAGAGCTTCTTGTCGACATATATCGCCGAGAGCAGCGGCTGGTCGAAGCCCGTCTGGAACTTGTTGGCCACCAGCATAATCTTGTAGGTCTCGCCCTTGAACGCCGCGGCGAGGTCCGAGCCGGCGCCTGGGTTGAGGTTGGTCTCGGTGAACTCGACGTCCTCCGGCGGCGTCGGCCCCCACTCCGAGGTCCACACCTCGTTCTCGTCCATCGTCACCGACCCGGAGAAGGCGACCAGGGTGCGGTAGTCGTACGACGGATCCTCCGCGGCCCGGCGAGCGATGTAGGCGTCGATCGCCTTCTTGTACTTCACCGCGGCCTTGCGCGAGTCGGTGACGACCATCGCCTTCGCCCTGCCCTCCAGCAGGTGGGCGACGTTGGTATGGAAGTGCTCGACGATGATCTGGACCTTCTGGCTGATGTTGGTCGGGTGCAGCTTCACCCACCGCATCAGCCCTTTACGCGCGGTGCTTTCCTCGACCTCGCTGTCAGCGGTGGCCTTCCCGGCGATCTTCAGCGCGGTGTCGTACGACTGGTAGCCACGCAGCACGTCGAGGATGTACCCCTCCTCGATCGCCTGCCGCATCGAGTACAGGTGGAACTCGACCGGCTTCCCGTCCAGCCCCTTCCGCCCGAACATCTCCAGCGTCTTGGCCTTCGGGGTCGCGGTGAACGCGAAGTAGGAGATGTTCGGCGAGTCGGCCCGCTCGCTCATCCGTGCCGCCAGGATCGACTCCAGGGCGACCTCGCCGCCGTCGGCGAGGTCCTTGATCTCCTCGGCGGTGAGCACGGCCTTCAGCTGGGAGGAGATCCTGCCGGACTGCGACGAGTGCGCCTCGTCGGCGATGACGGCGAACTTCCTGCCCTTCAGCCCCTTGTCCGCCTGGATCTCGTCCATCGCGAACGGGAACGTCTGCACCGTCACCGCGATGATCAGCTCGCCGTTCCTGAGCGCGGCGGCCAGCAGCCCGGACTTCGACGTCGCGCCGGCCTTGCGGACATCCTCCGGGCTGATCGTGGCCACGATCCTGCCGGACCCGTCGATCTGCCGGATCGCCTCCTGAAGCTGCCCGTCAAGCACAGTCCGGTCCACGACGACGATGACCGTGTCGAAGACCTTCCCGTCGTCCACGTGCAGCCGCGCCAGCCGGTGCGCGGTCCAGGCGATCGTGTTCGTCTTCCCCGACCCGGCCGAGTGCTCGATCAGGTACCTGTGGCCGACGCCTTCCTCCCGCACGGCCTCGACGATGTTCGTCACGGCCTCCCACTGGTGGAACCGCGGGAAGAGCATGCTGGTGCGCCGCAGCGACATCCCCGTCGCGACGTCCCACTCCTCCCTGGTCTCCACGATCATCAGCCGCCCGATGATGGTGAGCCAGGCGTCCTTCTCCCAGACCCGCTCCCACAGGTATGCCGTCGCCGACCGCCCCTCGGCACCTGGCGGGTTCCCCGCCCCGCCGTCGTGGCCGATGTTGAACGGCAGGAAGTGCGTCTTCTCGCCCTCCAACCTGGTGGTCATCGCCGCCAGGTCGTTGGAGACCGCGAAGTGCACCAGCGCCCGATGCCCGAACGACAGCAACGGCTCCAGCCGGCCATTCGTGACCGGACGCCGGTCCTCACGGTACTGGCGGATCGCCTCGTCCAGCGACTGGGTGAAGTCCGTCTTCAACTCCACCGTCGCCACCGGCAGCCCGTTGACGAAAAACACCAGGTCGATGCTGCGCTGATCGGCGGTCGAGAACCGCACCTGCCGCATCACCCGCACCCGCATCGCCGCATACTGCGCCACCGTCGTCGCGTTCAGGCTGGTCTCCGGCCGGAACTGCGCCAGCTTCAACCGGCCGCCACCGATGTAGACGACCCCGTTGCGCAGGATGTTCAACGTCCCGCCACCATGTTCCAGCGGCCTGTCGAGCACCGTGGTCAGCACATCGAGGAACTTCGCCGCCGACCCGGCCGCCCTCAGCGCCTTCCCGTACGCCGCCGGCTGAGTCTCCTCCAACCAGGCGAACACATCCGCGGGGAAAAGCGCCCGCTCACGGTCATACCCGGTGTCGTTCGCCGAGTACAGCCACCCGTGAGCCTCCAGGTACGCGCAGATCTCGGACTCGAAGACGACCTCGTTGTGATCGGCCATCAGACCATCTCCCGCACGTCGACCTGCCCCGTCACCGCCGCCGTGATCAGCGCCGCCCGCCGCTCCTTCGAGAGTTCGATGAACCGCTCGGTCTCCGCAATGAGAATGTCGACCTTCGCCGCTTGATCGTCAAGATACGCTGCGACGCGATGCTGCTCATCGAGGGGTGGTACAGCAAGCCGATATTGCTTTAGCGCCTGGCAAGTGAGCCCACCCTTCGTACTGCCGTTCTCTTCACTCAAGCGTCGGAGGTCGTCATACGACGCCCTGAGCGACCACAGGAGGTACTCCGGCAACCATGTGCCTCGATCAGGCGCTATGTACGCGACGTGCTGGTTCACCGTCGCCTCGATCTCAAGAAGCGTTGCCATTCCGCGTGTCTTTCCTTGGCCAGTCAGACCCACCAAGACCGAGCCTGGAGCAACGACTGGCAAGTGACATTCATAGAGTGCGATGTCGGTCACGAATTGGTCGGCGTGCGTGACACGAGACTCGTTGACAGCGGAACTGTTCAGCCACGGGAACTCTCCGTCACGCCAATAGCTGGCAGTCTCACGCCTCGGAGTTGACCCGTTGCCGATTCGAGTAGAGCGACCTAGTTTGTCTGTCGTCGCGCCCGCATGGATCTGCTGATCGATCGCGTGCAAAGCGACTGCCCGGCGCCGCTCGCGGAGCATCTCGATCAGGCGCTGCTGTTCCTCGATGAGCGTGTCGATGCGGGCGGTCTCGCGGTCGAGGTAGTCGGCGATGGCGCGCTGCTCCCCTAGCGACGGGAGCAGGATCGGCATCAGCCGGAACTCGTCGTTGTCGATCTCGGCCTGACCGATGCGCACTCCGCGCGAGAGCAGTGCGTAGCCGTTGGTGTAGGTGGTCGAGCGAAGGAGCCAGTTGAGGTAGCGGGCGTCCTCACTATGGCGCGGCGCGAAGCAGATGTAGTGACCGGAAACGATCCCGCGGAGCGAGGAGATACCGACCGAACCTTGCCATGCCTTCATCCGGTTGGCGACCAGCCAGCCCGGGTGGACGAGCTGGTAGATGCTGCGGTTCTCGGCGGTCTTGTTGATGTTTTCGCGTGAGTCCTTCGCCACGACGCCGTACTCGCGAAAGACGGATAGCATCTGCTCTTCCGGATGGTCCACATCCTTGATGCGTTCGAACATGGACCACAGTGGCTTTGTGGTCCAGTGCGGCGGGACCTTCCCGAGCCAGGACACACCGGAGTCGACGAGGTCGAGCCTCTCAGCGATCACCCTCGACCTCCCGCAGGAGGTCGAGGATCTTGGCGATCTGCTTGTCCAGGTCGGCGTCGATCTCGGCGAGGGGGCGGGGTGGGACGTATTTGTAGAAGTGGCGGGTGAAGGGGATCTCGTAACCGGTCTTGACCTTGGCCCAGTCGATCCAGGCGTCGGGGACGTGCGGTCGCACCTCGGCGTCGAAGTAGGCGTTGATGGCGTCGATCTTGCCTGCCCGGCCGGCGGTCGAGCCGCCGTAGGTGAAGGGGACGTTCTCGGTGTCGCGCTTCTTCGGGTCGGGCTTGCGCTGGCCCTTGCGGTCGACGACCGGCTTGCCGTCCTCGCCAAGCAGGGGTCGCTCGACGGTGATGGTCCAGTAGCCGAACTCGTCGTTGCTCAGCACCTTGGAGTAGTCGGGGTCGGCGTCAAGGAAGTCCACGTACAGGCTGACGACCTTCTCACGGTCGGTGTCGGAGATCTCGCGGCCCTTGGAGCCGAGGTTCTTGCGCATCTTGGTCCAGAACGAGGTGCCGTCGATGAGCTGGACCAGACCCCTGGCGTCGGGGTGCTTGGTGTTGTCGAGGATCCAGATGTACGTGGCGATGCCGGTGTTGAAGAACATGTTGGTCGGCAGCGCGACGATCGCCTCGACCAGGTCGTTCTCCAGCAGCCACCGGCGGATCTCGGAGGGGCCGGACTCGGCGCCACCGTTGAAGAGCGGCGAGCCATTCATGACGATCCCGACCCGGCCGCCACCGTCCTTGGGCGCCCGCATCTTGTGGGCCAGGTGGAGCAGGAAGAGCATCTGCCCGTCCGAGGTCGCCGGCAGGCCAGGGGCGAACCGGCCGTACGGACCGGCCTCGTCGCGCTCCTTGGTGACCTTCTTGGCGTACTGCTTCCAGTCGACGCCGTACGGCGGATTGGACATGCAGAAGTCGAACTTCCTGCCCTTGAACGCGTCGTCGGTGAGCGTGTTGCCGAAGGCGATGTTGGTGGCGTCGTGGCCCTTGGCGAGGAGGTCGGACTTGCAGATCGCGTAAGACTGCGGATTATACTCCTGGCCGTACAGGCTCAGCTTCGCGTCCGGGTTCTGCGCGAGCAGATGCTCCTCGGCCAGGGAGAGCATGCCACCGGTGCCCGCGGTCGGGTCGTAGAGGGTGCGGACGATGCCGGCCTCGGTCAGGTCGGCGTCCTTCTCCGCGAAGAGCAGGTCGACCAGCAGCCGGATCGCGTCGCGTGGGGTGTAGTGGTCGCCGGAGGTCTCGTTCGCGGCCTCGTTGAACTTGCGGATGATGTACTCGAACGCATCGCCCATGTCGGCGTTCGACACCGCCTTGGGGTGCAGGTCGATCGCCTTGAACGAGGTGATGATCTCGCGCAGGAGCTCCGCCTTCTCCAGCGCGAGGATCTCCTTCTTGAAGTCGAAGTACTCGAACACGTCCACGTCCGCCGAGAACCGGTCGATGTAGTCGGTCAGGTTGTCCGCCAGCCCGTCGGCGTCGGCCAGGAGGTTGCTGAATCCGTAGTTGGAGGTGTTGTAGAACGGCCTGCCGGTCGCCTTCTTCACCTCGATCTTCAGCCGGTTCGGATGGTCGAACTTCCGCGCGAGCTCGCGGACCGCCTCCCGGTCAGGCTCGAGGACGCAGTCGAGCCGGCGCAGGATCGTGAGCGGGAGGATCACGTTGCCGTACTGGTTGGGGCGGTAAGGACCCCGAAGCTGATCGGCGATCGACCAGATGAAACTACCGAGGGTGCTCACAGGGCTCCTTGATGGGATCTCACGCGAAGACGGGGTGCCGGACGCCCGCGCCCGGGCCATGGGCCACCGGCGCGCCGTGTTCGGGGCCGAAGTTCCTGGCCAGCCCGTTCCAGCAGCCGAGCAGTCTGGCGGACTCGCCGATTCTGATCTCACCGGACTCGGGAGATGGCCTGCTGGAAGTTCTCGGCGACGTACCGCTGTCGACGACGGCGAGGACCAGCACCTCGTAGTCGGCGAGCAGACGGTGGAGCCGCTCTGGCCACGGTTCGCGGCGACCAGGTCGATCCCGACGCCGCTCACCCCGCCACGGCCAGGCCAGGCCGTCCACTGCCAGACCTCGGAGAACCTCTCGGTCCACCCCGGGTCGGCCCCAGGTACGCCTTGATCAGCCGCTCGCACTTGTCACCCTTGTCCCGCTCGTCCAGCAACGCGGCACGAAGATCCCCCGGCAACTCGCGAATCGTGATCCCCACGGGCGATAGTCTGCCGCACAGGTCTGACAATCACGCCAAGACCCTTGCGACACGGTCAGCACCCGGCTACAGACCGTCCTACACTGCGGCGGCCAGGTCCGGGGCGAGGCCCCAGCAGGTGGCCGGTTTCGAGCCGGGCCAGAAGGCGGCCAGCAGCGCCTTGTCCTTCTCCACCTGCTGGCGGCGGGTCCCCAGCCGGGTGGCGAGGCCTGCCGGCTGATGAACGACCATGACGCCAACGCCGCGTTCAACCTGGCCCGGTTCGTCGACCGCGAGTACACCGGCGACGTTAATCCCTCCTGTGGGAGAGCGTCCGGCGCCGAGGCACAGCGAACATGACCCGGCTGAGAGTGTGGGCGGCGCGATGAGGCTATGCCCCGTTGATTCGGTCAGCCCCCGGCTGCAGGGCGGCGCGGTCTGTGTGACAGCGATGAGCAGCACGTGCTGGGCCGCAGCCCCGGTCCGCTTCGAGCGTTGGCGGCTGCCGTCAGCTTGAGGCGGTCCAGGCAGGCTAGTTGAATTCTCCGTCGCGGGCGCCGGCGAGGAACGCTTCCCACTCGGCCGCGGTGAAGGACAGGATGCCGCTGTCGGGGTGCTTGGAGTGCCGGAGGGCGCGTCCGCCGTCGGGGAGTTCGGCGACCTCGACGCAGTTCCCGCCGTTGCCGCCGCTGTAGCTGCTCTTGCGCCAGGTCAGCTCTGCCGGGGGGTTGGTGGGGCCGGGTGGGGTGCTGTTCATCCCATCTCCTCCGCGGCCTCGATGATCAGCCTGCTCGATCGTTCTGGGTCCAGCGCGGCTGCTCGTAGGCGGTTCATCGCGAGCTTATACCGGCGCAGGTCGGCGTCTCGTTCCAAGTACAGGCCGCTGTGGAGCTGATCCATGTGGACGACCTCCCCGCCTGGTGGGGTCGCGAAGGCGAGGATCGTGAAGGGGTAGCCGAACGCGGCGTACGCCCCGAGGGTGTAGGGCAGGAGCTGCACGGTGATGTTCGGCTGCGCGGCACGGTCGGCCAACTGGGCGAGCTGGGTGCGCATGACGTCGGAGCCGCCGACGTGGCGGTGGAGTACGGATTGGTCGAGCACGACCCACAGTGAGAGCGGGTCGTCGCCGGCGAGCCGTTTCTGTCGTTCCATGCGGACGGTGACCCGGCGGTCGATTTCGTCGTCGTCGAGGCTGGTGTTCGCCGCCCGTAGCACCGCGCGGGCATACTGCGGTGTCTGTAGTAGCCCGGGGACGAGCTGGTTTTCGAACTCCTCGACGCTGACGGCGCTGCTCTCGGCTGCCATGAACCGTTCGAACCAGCGGGGCACGGCGTCGGTGTAGCTGTGCCACCAGTCTTGCTGGCGAGCGGAACGCACCATCCCGAGCAGCTCGTCGCGGAGCTGCTCGCCGGTCACGCCGTAGAGGTCGAGGAGTGCGGTGACGTCGCGGGTGCGCTGGATCCCCGCACCTGTCTCCATACGGCTGATCTTCGAGGCTGAGCACTGCAGGTGTGCTGCGGCCTGGTCGATCGTGATGTCGGCTCCTTCGCGGAGTCGCCGCAGTTCCGCGCCGACTTGGCGGCGTCGCATCGTCGGGGTCGCTTCGCCCGCCACGACCGCCTCCTCGTCAAGGTCAACCTGGGCCGAGTCTGCCAGCTTCACATGCACCACCCTGCAGAGGGAGTCCACAGCACGAAAATTTCCACGCATGGTAGCTGCCGCGCATTGCACGGAACGTGCATTGCGGGCATGCTGATGCCGTGACTACCCCGCCACGATCTGGCTAAGGCGCCGCGGGCTACGGGGATAGCAGCCACGGCTGGTCACAGGGAGGCTGCCTGGGCGGGCCAACGGTGCTCAGGGCAGATGGTGCGTCCGTGTCGTCCACACGGGCCGGAACTGGGTGGTGCAGATGCGAACCGTGCTCACCAGCGCGCGAGACACACACGACGGTCGCCGCACGCGCGTACGAACGC
>NZ_CDXDOR010000149.1:10110-10734 GCF_978021225.1 Frankia sp. CeTa3Moorea
GATCACGGACGGTGGCGCGTGACGCGGACCGCATTCGGATACCTACGGACAACGAGCACGAGGGACGGCGAGCTACACCGCCTGCGCGGAGTGATCAGCGACTTCGCTGCCGTCGAGGGGATGAGCCTGGTGGCAATCTATGTCGACGAGGAAGCCCTGCCGAGTGACGCCCAGCCTGGCCTGACGGCCCTCCTCGAAGCGGTCGGACGATCTGACCGGGCCGTCGTGCTGGTCCCCGACATGACGCACCTCCCGCGCTCCCCGGTAGCACGCCGTTCCTTCGAATACCAGGTAGCCGGGCTCGGCAGTGCGATCGTGCCCCTCGTACCGCCGGCCCGCATCCCCGCGCAGGCCGCCCCGACAGACCAGCAGCACCCGCCGCGATCCCGCGAGGGCAGCCAGTACCCGGCGCCGTCACCGGCCGTCCGTGTGGCGGTCGAACGGTTCCCCGCTCTCCTCAGCTCCGTCCCCGACGCCCGTGCCGCCGCCCGCCGTGTGCTCCAGGGGTGGCGGCTGGACTCCGAAGCGGTAGACGCCGCAGCTCTGATCGTGTCCGAGCTCACGGCGAATGCCGCGAAGGCAAGCCCGGCCGGAGGCGTCGTCGCGGTCCGGCTCACGGCCAGC
>NZ_CDXDOR010000149.1:10799-12211 GCF_978021225.1 Frankia sp. CeTa3Moorea
GCCGCCGCGCCTGTCCTTCGGGATCCGGACTCCGACGGAGAGGACGGGCGCGGTCTGCTCCTCGTCAACGCGCTCAGCAGCCGATGGTCCTGGTATCGGGCGAAATCGGGAGGAAAGGTCGTCTGGGCGGCGCTGCGCGCCAACCTCCCGCAGCCCACGCAGCCGCGGATCGAGGCCGGGCAGCTGGACCAGCGCACACCGCAGCCCACCCCAGACCCGCTCATACCGGTGACCTTCGAGGACGACCCGGCCCTGCTGCGCCGGGTCGCCGACGGGCTACGGGCCTTGGATGACTGGCACCTTCCCCACGCTACGGCTGCCCCGCCGAGGAAACGCCCGCCGATCGCGGCGGCGGGACAGCCGGGGCGCCTGTGATGGCCGATCCCGCCCGCCAGCGCCGGCCGGATGATGCAGACCGTACGGGTCGTCTGAACCCCGAGGCCCCGCTCGTTCCCGTCAGGCTGCGCCCGCTCGTTCTCATCGCGCGCATGGCAGCCCTGTCCGAGGTCACACCACCGGCAGACGTCGCACGGACGCTCGCCGCGTTCACGCCGCCCATCGACCCGGCATCACCGGCATGGGCCGCGCTGCGGGCAGCCCTCGACCGCTACGACACCGCGCAGAACCAGGACGGCCTGGACGCCGCCCGCACACAGATCAACATCGCCGCTGTCACCCTGCTCGCCGGCCCGGCCGGCCGTGGTGTGGCCCGCTCACCCGCTCGGTACCGCGTGCCGGCGCAGCGGACGCCGGGAGCCGCATCCGACCCTGGATAGCGTGCCGGCCGTCATCAACGGACAGCGACCCTACAGCGGGTGCCGGGCACTGGCTTACGGCGGCGAAGTGCGGCCTTCTACTCCGTTGAGGGGCGGCAGGGTTTTGAGGGGCCCCACGGGCGCATCAGGGTTTACGCCCAACGCCGCATGACTGGAACCTTGCGACGGGTTCGGTCGACCCAGGGTCGTTTCGCCAGTGTGGCGGGGAAACGATGCCTGGCTCGAGGAGTTCGAGGCCGTCGAAGAATGCGCCGATAGTCTCCTTGGTTCGATAGCTGTACTCGTAGCCGTCGGAGAGTTCTTTCATCTCCAGGATCTGCTCGCTGTCCGGGTCGGCCGTGCCATCGTCGACAATCAGGTGGCTTCCCGAGGGGAGGGCCGCCAGCAAGGTGCGCACGATCGAGGTGGCCTCGTCGAGCTCCGGGATCAGTCCCAACACCGATGTGAGGACCAAGCCAACGGGTTCACTGAAGTCGAGGGTCTGCGCCGCGAGCCCCAGGATCTTCTCCGGGTCGCGAAGGTCGGCGTCGAGGTAGGCGGTGGCCCCCTCAGGGGAGCTGACGAGCAGCGCGCGGGCGTGGGCCAAGACGAGGGGATCGTTGCAAGTCGGGTTGTATGCACACTTCGCTGTGAGGG
>NZ_CDXDOR010000150.1:0-11970 GCF_978021225.1 Frankia sp. CeTa3Moorea
TCCACAAAGAATCTTGCCTCAAAAATCTTGACAGGTTCCGGTGGCAGCCGACAGCTCCCAGCCTCGGGCAGCGATGTCTGCCGATGCTCGCCAGGTTTTTGATCGGCTTCCGCCTGATGGCAGCACCATCGGTGGCCTGCGGCTACGCAGCCTGGTCAGGCTCAACAAGTGGAGAATCGAGTGCCGATGACGGGTGACGGCGAGTGCGGGGTGAGTCGACGCCGCGAGCCGGCGTTCGATTCCCCGTGCCGGCGGGCAGTCCGCTGCCCGCCGGCCGGCGTTCGCGGGGCGGGCGCCGGGTGTCTCAACCGGCGGTGAGCCAGTGGGACACGGCGTCGCCCGTCACGGCTCGCACGGTCAGGATTACCGCGGCAACCGCGAGAAGCGGAACGACGACCCAGTGTTCGATCCTGCCGTCCGTCCGGGGAACCAGGACTGTCTCCATCCGCCAGGTGACCGGCCAGAGAAGAGGGCAGCCGCGCGGGGTCAGGCAGTCCCCGGCCAGGTGGGCGAGACAGCCCAGGGTGACCGCGTAGCCGGCGAAGCTCATGTCGATGCCGTGCATGAGAAAGACAGCGACCCCGGCGGTCACGCAGTCCATGACGGACGACCAGTGCTCGTGCTTCTCGAAGTCCAGGCCGAGCCCACGTAGCCCGAAGCCCACGAGGACGAACAGCGCGGCCCACCACCCGTACTCGAAACGGGCGGCCAGCAGGCCCATGACCACACCCATGCCGAGCGCGAAGAGGATCGAGTGGGTGGCGTGCCGGTGGCCACCGGCGGCCCTGCTGATCCACCTGCACATAACCCGGGTGACCGGCCCGAAGGTGTTGGCGATCCGACCGTTGGGATGGTCGATGTCGGGCAGAAGCGCCGCGCCCGCGGACACCACCGCGCCGGCGATCACCTGGGACGAGGACAAGGACACCGCGTGCGAGCCCAACCACTGCTCCCGGGACAGCAGGGGTGCGGCGGCCAGCCAGACCACCGCCCCGCTCAGGGCGTGGGTCCGCCCCATCATGGCAGCTCAACCTGAATGATCAGCACCGTCAGACTGTATCCAGCCGATCCAGCCGCCGCGCGCCGAGCGACGTTCGGCTGTCCCGTGGCAAGCAGGCCCCGCGTGTGGTCATCGATCCAGCTCGTCAGACCGGTCGTCCGCGAGTTTGATGTTCCGGTCAGCTCCCAGGCGCGGGTGCTGACGCGAAGAGCAGCGCTACGCGGTCTCCAACAGGCTCGAAGCCGAGCCGCTGATACACGCCGTTGCTGGTCGGATTAGCCAGATCGGTGAACAGCAGGACCTCGTGCGCTCCCGCGTCCAGCGCAGCCTGGCTCACCGCTGCCGTCACAGCCCCGGCATAGCCTCTTCGCCGGAAACGCGAAGGAGTATAAACGGGCGCGATGCGGACCATCCCGCTCACCGGACGGGTAATCCCCGCCACCGAGACCGGCGCCCCGTCAACCTCCCACAGGGTGAAGCCACCATAGCTGAGTCGCTCGTCGGCCTGCCTCGCTGTGTGTTCCGCATTGCCGGCGACCCCACGGGTTTCTTCCTGGAACGCCGTGACCCAGGCCAACAACAGGTCTCTGTCGGTCGCCGCGGCCACGCGAGGACGACCCGCGGGCCCGGGCCGGGGCAGAACGAGACTTCCGAGCCGCTACAAGCGCTCCCGATGATGAAGATACGGCGTGGCGGCGGTCCGTTGTTGCCAGGCCGAGGCACACACTTCGCTCGGTACGCCGGGCGGCTAAGCCGATAAGCCAAGCGGCTGAGCCAAGCGGTTAAGCCGGGCGGTTAAGCGTCGGACAGGCGCCGCAGCACGTTGCGGTCCGTATGGGCGACCGGGTCGGACACCCGCTCGTGATCGATGGTGGTCGTGGAGGTGTAGGCGAAGCTCCCGTTATCGGTGACGGTGATGCTCACCTCGTAGCGGATGCTGTTCGCCGCGCAAGCCAGGTAGGGGTTGGACAGGATACCGTATGTGAGGGAGCCGGCCTGCGCCCGCAGGGTGAAGTCGGTCGCGTCCGGCGCCACGGCACCACCAGCGATCAGGACCGTACCGCGGGGCACCATGAAGCACCGCATGACGTGGCCGAGATCGGCGTCCCACAGCCAGTAGCCGATCTCAGTGTGGAACGCCTTCTCCTCGCCGGCCCGCCACGCGGCCATGTGGTAGTCGAGGCCGTAGAGACACTGCGGGCCGTTGTCCACGGGACCGAAGGGCTTGAAGGTGACCCGCTCGCGGTACGGGGTCTCGATAATCGTGCCCTCGGCGTTGCCGAAGGCAACGTCCACCCCCTGGTTGCCCTCCCACTCACCGGCCAGGGCCGCCAACGGACCGAACTCCGGGCCGGCTTTTCCCGTCTCCCCAGACTTTCCCGTCTTTTCCGTCAAGGCGAACCCTCCTTGGGCGAGGAACCATCTATAGCCGGCACAATCCCGGAACAAGCCCGGAACATCTCGACATTACTGTCAAATTCCTGCAAGCCGCTGTTGCGCGACTCTCAAGACGCGCAAGACGGCACATTCACCGTGCTCACGGACCCGCCATCAAGATCGAATATTTCACTGGTCTCATGGGGCACGGCGTCACTTTGGTGGGCACGGCGCCACTTTGGTGGGCACGGCGCCACTTTGGTGGGCACGGCGCCGCTTCAGTTTTGCGTGGTGGTGTTGCGGGGGTGGGCGGCTTCGTGTTCGTAGGTCTGCCAGCGCCCGAGGATGTCGCGTTGGGCGAGTGCCGCGAGCTCGTCGGCTTCGTCGGGGTTGACGGTGTTGAGGAGGGTGAACCGGGACTCGGTGGCGGCGAACTCGCTGAAGGGGATGGACGGTGCCCGCGAGTCGAGGGAGAACGGCCTTTCCGCGCGGGGGTCGACCCGGTAGAGCGGCCAGTATCCCGATTTCACCGCGGCTTTCTGGTGGGCCATGCCGTCGGTCATGGTGATGCCGTGGGCGATGCAGTGGCTGTAGGCGACAATGAGGGACGGGCCGTGCCAGCTGGCCGCCTCGTTGAAGGCTTTCACCGTGTGCTGGTCGTTGGCGCCGAGGGCGACCTGCGCGACGTACACGTCGCCGTAGGCGGCGGCGAGCAGCCCGAGGTCTTTCTTGCGGGTCCGTTTGCCGCCGCCGGCGAACTTCGCGACCGCGGCGCGCGGCGTCGACTTCGACGCCTGCCCACCGGTGTTGGAGTACACCTCGGTATCGAGGACGAGCACGTTGACGTCGCGCCCCGACGCGAGCACGTGGTCGAGGCCGCCGAAGCCGATGTCGTACGCCCACCCGTCCCCACCGATGATCCACACGCTTTTGTCGACGAGGTCGTCGAGGACAGCGTCGAGGGTGGTGTCGTGGTCGACGGTGGCCAGCCGTCGGCGTAGTTCGGCCACCCGCTGGCGTTGGTCGAGGATGCCGGCCTCCGTCGACTGGTCGGCGGTGAGCAGCGCCTCGACGAGCGTGCCGCCGACCGTCGCGGTCTGTGCGCGCAGCAGCCGGCGGGCCTCGCGGGCCCGGGTGTCGAGCGCGAGGCGTAGCCCGAGCCCGAACTCGGCGTTGTCCTCGAACAGCGAGTTCGCCCAGGCCGGGCCGCGGCCGTCGGTGCCCGCCGACCAGGGTGTGGTCGGCAGGTTGCCGCCGTAGATGGACGAGCATCCCGTGGCGTTCGCGACGATGATGCGGTCACCGAACAGCTGCGTGAGCAGTTTGAGGTAGGGCGACTCCCCGCAGCCGGCGCAGGCGCCGGAGAACTCGAACAGCGGCTCCCGTAGCTGCGAGCCGCGGACCGTGTCCGGTGGGGCGAGCGCCGGTGGGACCGCCGGCAGCGTTTCGCGGAACGCCCATCCGGCGCGTTCCTCCTCGAAGCGGGGTGCGGCGTCGACCATGTCCAGGGCGCGATGGCCCTCGATCTCCCGGCTCTTCGCCGGGCACGCCTCGACGCAGATGCCGCAGCCGGTGCAGTCGTCCGGTGCCACCTGCACCGCGAGCCGGAACGCCGCGAGGGTGCGGTCCTTCGGCTTTTTGTGCCGGAACGACGCTGGCGCGCCGGCGAGCTGCGCCGACTCGAACAACGTCATCCGGATGGCGGCGTGCGGGCAGGAGATCGCGCACTTGCCGCAGTCGATGCACAGGTCCGCATCCCACACCGGAAGCTCGCGGGTCAGGCCGCGTTTCTCGTACCGGGCCGTCCCGACGGGGAAGGTGCCGTCAGCCGGTAGTGCGCTGACGGGAAGCAGGTTCCCCTCCCCCGCCATGATCCGCGCCGTCACCTGCCGGACGAACGCGGGCGCCTCGCCGAGCAGCTGCCGGCGCGCCTGCCCCGTGACCACACGAGCCTGCAGGTCGACCTCGTGCAAGGCGTCGAGCGCGGCATCGATGGCGGCGAAGTTACGCTGCAGCACGGCGTCACCGCGTTTGCCGCGGGCGGCGCGGACCCCGTCCTTGACCGCCGCGATCGCCTCGTCGCGGTCCAGCAGACCGGACAGCGCCAGGAAACAGGTCTGCAGCACCGGGCTTACGATCCCGGGCATGCCGGCCTGCTTCGCCACCCGGTCGGCGTCGACGACGAACAGGCGCGCGCCCCGGTCAAGCAGATGCCGCTGCGCGTCGGCCGGCAGATAGTCCCACACCTTCTCCGGCGCATGCGGGCTGTTGAGCAGCACGGTGGCACCCGGCGCGGCCACGGCGAGCACGTCCACCCGTTCCAGCAGCGAGGACTGATGACAGCCCACGTACTGGGCGTTCTGGATAAGCCACGGGGAGTCGACCGGTCGTGGCGACAGCCGCAGATGCGAGACCGTCATCGACCCCGACTTCTTGGAGTCGAACACAAAGTACGCCTGCGCGTGCAGCGGCGTGCGAGCGGCGACGATACCGGCCGTCGCCCGCGTGGCACCCACGGTGCCGTCGCTACCGAGCCCGTAGAACACCGCCCGCAGCACGTCATCCGGCTCCGGGACACGGTCGTCGTCCACCTCGAGCGACAGGTCCGTGACGTCGTCGCGGATACCCACCGTCACCTCCCGGCGCGGCGCCGCGCCGGCCAGCTCGTCGAACACCGCCGCCGCCATCGCCGGGGTGAACTCCTTCGACGCCAACCCGTAACGGACACCGATCACCCGCGGCATCCGCTCGGGCCGTTCCGCGAACGCGGCGACGACGTCCAGCCGCAACGGCTCACCCGACGCGCCCGGCTCCTTCGTCCGGTCCAGGACCGCGACCGACCGCACCGTCGAGGGCAGGCACGCGAGCAACGCCCGGCCGTCGAAGGGACGGAACAAGCGGACCTGGACGAACCCGACCCGCTCGCCTCGCTCGACCAGCCGGGTGACCGCCTCCCGCACCGCCGACCGACCCGACCCCATGACGACCACGACCCGCTCGGCCTCGGGATGACCCTGATACTCAAACAGGCGGTAGGCCCGGCCCGTCGCCGCGGCCAGCCGGTCCATCACCCCCTGCACAATCCCGGGAACCGCGGCGTAGAACGTGTTCGACGCCTCCCGGGCCTGGAAGAACGTGTCGGGATCCTGGGTGGTGCCCCGGATCACCGGACGGTCGGGGGACAACGCCCGGCGGCGATGGGCATCGATATGCTCGGCCGCCAGCAGACCACCCAGCGTGCCGTCGTCGAGCAACGCCACCTCGTTCAGCTCGTGCGACGTGCGGAAACCGTCGAAGAAGTGCAGGAACGGCACCCGCGACTCGAGCGTTGCCGCCTGCGCCACCGCGGCCAGGTCATGCGCCTCCTGCGGCGACGCCGAACACAGCATGGCGAAACCGGTTGACCTCGCCGCCATCACGTCGCTGTGATCACCAAAGATCGACAGTGCGTGCGTGGCCACGGTCCGGGCCGCGACGTGGAGAACCATCGGCGTGAGCTCACCGGCGATCTTGAACATGTTGGGCAGCATCAGCAGGAGACCCTGCGAGGCGGTGAACGTCGTCGACAGCGCACCCGCCTGCAACGCCCCATGCACCGCGCCGGCGGCACCACCCTCACTCTGCAGCTGGACGACCTCGGGCACCGCGCCCCACAGGTTCGGGCGGCCCTTCGCCGCCCACGCATCGGCCAGCTCCCCCATAGCCGACGCCGGGGTGATCGGATAGATCGCGATCACCTCGCTCGTCCGGTAGGCCACCAACGCGGCGGCCTCGTTCCCATCGATCGTCTTCTGACCCATGCATCCCAGACTCAGGCGTCCGGAGACGGATCGAGGGGGGACTTCCTTCCCGTCCCCGAAGGCGGAAGTCACCAGTATCCGACTCCCGGCCACGTGACCGATCCAGAAACAGCCGTAGTCTGCTGGTGAACCGGACGCGGAAGCTTGAGGGTCCGGCCGAGGAGGCACGACGTCCCTCCGCCGCCGGGCGGAGCGCGCGACCGGGAGCGAGGATGCGGTGAAGGTCGTGGCGATCGCCAGCTACAAGGGCGGGGTAGGCAAGACCACGCTCACCGCAAACATCGGCGCCGCGATCGCCCGGTTGGGGAGACGGGTACTGATGATCGACCTGGACCCGCAGGCGAACCTGACCTTCTCCTTTTACCGGCCCGAGACCTGGCGGACGGACCTCGCCGACCACCGGAGAACCGTCAAGGCGTGGTTCGAGTCGTGGCGGCCGGAGACCACCCCACCGCCCCTCGCGGGGTACGTGACCACACCGTCGGTCGTCAACGCCGTCGTCGCCGCGGGCGGCGGCACGCTGGACCTGCTCGCGTCGCACCTCTCGCTCGGCGACATCGAGATGGACCTCACCGCCAGGCTGGGCGGGGCGCGGGCCCACCGGTCCACCAGGTACTACTTCGACGTCTACCAGCGGCTGGCCACCGGGCTGGCGTCCTTCTCCACATACGACTACGACCTTGTGCTCATCGACTGCCCGCCGAACTTCGGAGTCATCACCCGGGCCGCGATCGCCGCCTGCGACCACCTGCTCATCCCGGCCCGGCCGGACAACCTGTCGACGCTGGGCATCGAACATCTGATGAGCAGACTGGGCCGGTTCGTCTGGGAGCACAACAGGGTCGCGGAGTTGCAGTCCGGGATGCATCCGGCCGTGAAACGACTCGAACCGCGGGTGCTCGGTGTTGTTCTCATGATGGTCCAGTACTACGGCGGTCAGCCGACCAGCTTCCTGCGGCCCTACATCCACCAGGCATCGAGTCTCGGACTTCCAGTGTTCGAGTCGATGCTCCGCGTAAGTAACCGGAGCTTCGCCGGAGCAGCTGGAACCCAACTGCCGGCGGTGCTGTCCGCAGATCTCCCGCCCGAGGTGGCCCGGGAGCTGATCAGCCTGGTCGAGGAGTTCCTCCGGCGGGTCGGGGCGGCCAGCCGCGGGGCGGGTCCGTTACGTAAGCCCGTCGCGTAGGCCCGTCGCGTAGGCGAGGTCCAGAGGCCCCGGCGCCCAGCCAGTCATGATCGACATTCTCCGAGACACATCTCGAGTAGTGATCCTGCCGCTTCTCGTTCTCGTCGAAGCGGGGCAGAACTCGCAAGTCGGGACTTGATCGTCTGGTGGTCGGGGGTAGCGACAACCACCCCCTTGGAGCGTGTAACATCGCAGTCGTTCGCGGGTGAGACATCCGCGACCACCTGTCCGGGTGGCGGAATGGCAGACGCGCTAGCTTGAGGTGCTAGTGCCCTTTAACGGGCGTGGGGGTTCAAGTCCCCCCTCGGACACGATCCATTACCCCACAGTAGGATGTGTCGATCTTCATGTCGGCCCTCACTGTGCTGGTGGTGGGCTGGTAGGTCAGTCGCAGGCGCAGCTGGCGGTACAGGTCCACCTTCTCGGCGGGCTCCGCTTCGCTGAGAGCGCTCGTGATGTCGCCGAGCGACTCCACCATAGTAGCGATCTCTTTGCGGGTCAGCCGCCGCTCGTCGATCTCCCTGGCCTCGCGCAGCTCCCGCTCGGCGGTGGTCTTCTCGGCTTGGACCTGTGCGATCCACCCGGCGATGAGCGCCGGGTCGGCTCCAGCGTCGAGGGCGGACCGGTAGCGGGCCAGCTTGGTGTTACTTTCCTCGATCGCCCGGCGGGCTCTCTGCACGGCGAGGTCGTCGGTGGATGAGCTGGCCTGGGCGGCCACCATGGCATCGAGGGTGGCGGACAGCTGCGGCGGCGCGAGCGCCTCGGCGATCCACCGGTCGAGTGCCGGTAGGACGGCATCTTCGCGGACGTAGACGTTCGTCGGGTGAACGATCGTGTTCGCCAGGGCGTACTCCTGCGGGTAGCGGCAGCGGTAGTACGTGACCCCGCGGGCTGTGTGTCCCTGCATCTTCCGCTCACAGACAGCGCAGTAGAACGCCCCCCGCAGCGCGTATGGCTGCCGCGTACGCGGCGCCTTCTGATCGCCGGGCCCTCTGCCCCGACCGGCGAGGAGTTGCTGCACCTGGGTGAACAGCTCGGTCTCCACGATCACCGGGTGGGCCGGCTCCTCGGACCAGACCCACTTGTCCGAGGGGTTCCAGCGCAGTTTGGTGGTGTGCCCGAGGCTGACGTCCTCGACATCGAGGAGGACCTCGTCCTTGCGCTGGCGGTTCCAGACCTGCCGGCCGGTGTAGCGGGGGTTGGTCAGGATCGCGCGAACCGCTCCCTTCGACCAGGCCTTCCCCGTGCGATGGGAGTTGCGGGCGGGGTCATGCGCGGACGGGCTGGGGATGCCGTCGGCGGTGAGTCCCTCGGCGATCGCGTACAGCCCGCGGCCTGCGGCGTACTCGGAGAAGATCCTGGCCACGATGGGGCTGGTGACCGGGTCGAGTTCCAGGACGTGTAGCCGGCGGCCGTCGGCGGCCTTGGCCGGGTTGGGGTGGGGGCCGGCGTCGGCGAGCCGGTAGCCGTAGGGCGGCCGGCCGCCGAGGTAGCGGCCTTCGGTCTTGGCCTGGGCCGCCATCGCGGCCCGCACCCGGATCTTGATGCGGTTCCGTTCTCCCTTCGAGATGCCCCCGAACACTGACATGATCAGGTCGTGGGCTTCCGAGGTCGGGTCGATCGGCCCGCCGACCTCGGGCACCCACAGCGCGACGCGATAGTGGGTGAACAGCGGGAAGATCAGGCTGAACTGGTTGCCGTAGAACGCCCGGTGCGGCTCGCCGATGACAACCGCGTCGAAACCCCGATCGGGGTTCCGGAGGGCGTCGAGTAGCAGGCTGGCCTGTGGACGGCGCTTCCAGGGCAGGGACCGGGAGTGCCCGACGTCAAAGTACTCGGCGACGATCTCCCCGTGCTTCTCCGTCAGGGCTCGTGCGCGGGCGATCTGCCAGTTACGGGAGGCCTCTGGATCCTGCTGGTCTTCGGTGGAGACCCTGCCGTAAAACGCGAGTCTGATCATGGGTGCGGTCCTTTGTGGTGAGGCGACGCGGATGAGTCTGAGGTGGGCGGATCTTTCCGCGGCATGTTCGCTGCGGTCCCGGGTGTTCGGCCGGAACGGGCGGATTGTGCTGCCAGCAGGATACGCAGCAGGGCCCGTGCCGCCGAGGGGGTGAGGGTCGGCGGCCCGTCCGGGAGGAGTATGAGAAAGACCTCGTCGCCTTGGGTGTCTTGATAGTAACGTCCAGCTCCGTGGGGATGCTTATCCGCCTGCCGTCCATTCAGCGCGGGTCCAGGACCGTCGGGGGACGTTTTATGGTCGACCGAGCTCTCCGCATCATCCGGGGAGCAGCTTGCGTCTTGTCCTGGCCTGGTCATCGGCGCGGCTTTGGCGCGGCGAAGGGGAGGGTGGGCCCAGGGTGGAGAAAGGGTGGTGTTCTGCGCGGGGTCCGACGTGCGGCACCCCAACGGGGCAGGTAGATCGGCATCTGGGAGCAGCCTGTGACGATGGGCAGGTGGGTCATGGGGAAAGGCTGGGTTCTGATGTCCCGGCCACCTTCCCGAAACTCTTCCCTGCTACGAATACCTGCCTGGGAACCCGCCAGGGACACACGGAGCCTTTTCAAAGTTGGTTGTTCTAATGGCCCTCGGTGGCGAGGACGAGGACGGCCTGGGCGAAGGTGCCGACGCGGCGTGGGCAGCCACGGAAACGGTCGAATATGTGCCAGTTCTTGAGGACCGCGAATGTGTCCATTCAGAGGTGACGGTCCCAGCACCTCTGTGTTGATGTTGATTTAGGCGGCGACCGCGAGGCCGTCCGGTTCGGCGAGAGCGGCCCGGGGGGTGGGTAGCCAGGGCCGGCTGGCGAGCAGCATCCTGATCGCGTCGATCGGGCGGATGCCATGGTCGCGGGTGGAGACCAGGTAGGAGCGCACGCGCAGGTACCCGGCGAGGGTCGTCGGGGTGTGCCAGTAGCCCGAGACGGCCTGGTGCCGTTTGGGAAGCCTGATCGACTGCTCGGCGGCGTTGTTCGTCCAAGGGATCTTGAAGTCGGTGAGGAAGAGCCAGACCTGGTCGGCCTTCGCGGCGAGCCGGCGGGCCAGGACCAGGCCGGGATGGTTCTTGCCGTCCTTCCAGGGCCGGGACATGTTCGCCAGCCGGCCGACCTCGACGTCCCGGTCGAACCGGGCCCGCAGCCCGTCGATCACGTCCTGGTCGAGGCGGGTGCACCCGGCAGCTCGGGCGGCGACGACCAGGCCGTTCGCCTCGCGGAACAGCTCGATGAGCCGGCCGGCCCACTTCTGGATGTTCGGCGCGAGCATCAGCACCGCCCGCAGACCTCGGATGAGGTGCTGGCAACAGAGCTGCACGCCGGCGACCTGGGTGTCGTACTGGTGCCAGCCGGCGTAGTCGTCGCGGGTGAGGTAGCCGGTGTAGCCGTCGAGGACCCCGGTGGCGTCGATCGCCTCCGACGAGCGGGAGGGGATCGCCGCGTACCAGACCAGCCCGGGCCACGGGGTCCGCAGCGCCAGCAGGTGCGGGGCGCCCTCGGTCGGCCTGCCGGTGGCCTCGTCGAGGTCCCTGCGCAGGACGTTGACCGGGGACTCGTCACCGCACAGCACCGGCTCGGCGCGCAGCGCCGCCTTCATCTTCTCGTCGTAGCCACGGGCCGCGAGCGCCTCGGCGGCGCGTTGCAGGGTCCGCGCGACGAAGCCGGTCGAGACCGCCGTGCCGTACATCCCGTTGAGGACCAGCGCGGTCCGCTCGAGCGGGACGTTGCCCTCGTTGCCCAGCAGCACCACCGCGCCGCCGATCAGCGGCCCGTAGCACACCGAGCCCGCCGTCGCCCACGGCACGTCCGGCACCCTCGCCGCCGTGATCTTCCCGCAGCAGCCACACCGCCTGCGCGGCAGCGCCCACTCGGTCGTCTCGACCCGCGGCTCGGGCACGTCGCGTACCTGCGTCCACATGTCCGCCAGCACCTGCCCACCGGCCAGGCCCGCCTCGCACGACGAGCACTCGGTCGGCTCGTCCGCCCGTAACCGGCGGTCCGGGGCCGGGTCCCGGGGCAGCCCGGCACCCGGGTGACCCGGCTGCCCGCCCGGCTTCCTGTCCTTCGAACGGACCCGCTCCGAGGCCGACCGGACCTGCCGGCCCCCGGCCTCCCCGTCCCCGCCTGCCTGATCGTCGTCGGCCGCCCGGGCCTTCTTCTCCTCGGCCCGCCGGGCCCTGCGGGCGGCCCTCGCCCCGATCGGCTCCTTCGAGGGCGGGGTGGAGGAGTTCGTGCTGTCCATCGACACCCGCCGACGCAGGTCAGCGACCTCAAGCTCAAGCTCCTCGACCCGTGCGCATGCCCGGTCCCGCTCCGCCCGCACCGCGCCGAGCTCCACCTCACGCCGCGCGGCCGCGCCCTCCACGACTCGCCGCAGCCGTTCGTTGGCCGCGGCCAACCGGTCGTTCGCAGCCCGGGCCGCTGCCTGCCCGGCCGCGAACTGTTCGATCCGCGCCTCGGCAGCCGCGAGACGCGACTCCCACGACACAGACGGGTCAGCCACGACCCCTGATCCTCCACGCCCAACCACGAGGATCAAGCAACGACCGCGACGTGTCCCCTCAACACAAACCCCAAGATCAGCGGGCTACCGCCGCCCACGGGACTGTAAAACCAA
>NZ_CDXDOR010000151.1:0-11970 GCF_978021225.1 Frankia sp. CeTa3Moorea
GACGACGGGGAGGACGGGGACGACGGGGACGACGGGGACGACGCTGACCCGTGAGCTGTGGTTGCAGGTCCTGTTGGGCGAGTTGGGCTACGGCCGCGTCGCGTACGTGCGCCACCTCGGCGAGGACGATGCCATCAGCCACGAGTGGCGGCACGTTCCCGTCCACCTCGCCGCCTGGAACCGCGATCTGGACCAGCGGCTGGGGCCGGGGAAGAGCGACCGGGCCCCGCAGCGCATGATGCAGGCGTTCCTCAACCGGCACGACGACCGGCTGTGGGGGATCCTTTCCAACGGCCGGAAGCTGCGGATCCTGCGGGAGTCGGCGGCCCTGGTCGGCCACTCCTACCTGGAGTTCGATCTCGAAGCCATTTTCGACGGCGAGCTGTACTCCGATTTCGAGGTGCTCTTCGCCTTCGCGCACGCCTCGCGGTTCGAGGCGCCCGATCGGGTGGCCGCGGCGCCGACGAACCCGGCGGACTGCTGGCTGGAACGCTGGCACACCTATGCGGCGGCCGCGGGCATCGTCGCCGGGGACAAGCTGCGGGACAACGTCGTGCGGGCCATGGCGGAGCTGGGCACCGGTTTCCTGGAGGCCAACCCCGGGCTGCGCGCGATGCTGGCGGCCGGCCGCCAGCACGGCGGGCTGACTCCCGACGAGTTCCGCCACGAACTGCTCCGGCTCGTGTACCAGATGGTCTTCCTGTTCGTCATCGAGGACCGGGACGTGCTGCATCCCCAGCCTCCCGAGGAGAAACCGGACGAGACGGCGCGGCAGCGGGCCGACCGCAAGCGCCTCACGGATCAGATCATCGAGGGCCGGCGGCGGTACGCCTCCTACTTCTCCACCGCGCGGCTGCGCCGCATCGCCTCCCGGCGGCGTGGTGATCAGCATGGTGACCTGTGGCGCGGGCTCGTCCTGGTGCTGGAGGCCCTGGGCAGCGACGGCGGCCGGCCCGAGCTCGCCCTGCCGGCCCTCGGCGGGCTGTACTTCACGGGTGGCTCGGCGAGCGGGCGGGGCCGGTCCGGCGAGTCCGGTGCGGACGACCGCGACGCCCGTCCCGACGAGCTGCGCCGGCTCGAACTTCCCAACCGGCGGCTGCTCGCCGCGGTGAAACTGCTCAGCCATGTCACGGATGACCGGGGCCGCCGGCAGCGGGTCGACTTCGCCCATCTGGGCGGGGCGGAGCTCGGCAGCGTCTACGAGTCGCTGCTGGAACTGGTGCCGGACCCGGATCTGCCGGCCCGGCGGTTCCGTCTCGTCGACGCGCCGGGCAACGAACGCAAGACCACCGGCTCCTATTTCACCCCGAACGCGCTCATCGACTCGCTGCTGAGGACCGCGCTGGACCCCGTGATCGACCGGTACGCGGCCTCCGGCATTCCCGCGGACCTCCTGCGGATCACCGTGGTGGACCCGGCCTGCGGCTCCGGGCATTTCCTCGCCGCCGCCGCGCACCGGATCGCCCGCAGATACGCGATCATGGACCGGGGAGACGACGAACCGTCCCGGGCGGAGATTGTGAAGATCCTGCCCGAGGTCGTCGCGCGGTGCGTCTACGGGGTCGACATCAACCCGCTGGCGGTCGAGATCACCAAGTTCTCGCTGTGGCTGGCGTCCGTCGAGCCGAACCGCCCGCTCGCCTACCTCGACCATCACATCAAGGTCGGCAACGCCCTGCTCGGCGTGACCCCGACGCTGCTGGACGGGGGAATCCCCGACGCCGCCTTCAAGGCGTTCGGCGACGATGATGCCAGCCGGGTCAGGGCACTGCTGGCCGACAATCAGGGTGCGGTCTTCCTGGAGGCGCGGAAATCCGCCGACATCAGTCACTTCGCCAACCTGCGCGGTCGGCAGGAGCTGCGTGAGATCATCGATCTGCGTGCACTGTCCCTGTCGGATGTCCGTGAGCAGGCGCGGCGGTACGAGGCCCTGGAGGCCATGCCCGAGCGCCGCCTCCACCTGCTGGCCGCCAACGCCTGGTGCGCCGCGTTCGTCTGGCCGAAGCCTGAGGGTGGGCCACCGGCGATCACGAATCAGCTCCTGTATCCGCTGATGGCTGGTTCGAAGAAGCTGTCACCGGAGCTGGCGAAGCTCCTGGACGACATCACGGACCGGTACCGTTTCTTCCATTGGCATCTGGAGTTCCCGGACGTCTTCCGCACGGATGACGATCCGGACGCTCCCGACGCGAACCCGGGCACCGGCTGGCGCGGCGGCTTCTCCTGCGTCCTGGGTAACCCGCCGTGGGAGCGGGTGAAGCTCCAGGAGAAGGAGTTCTTCGCGCACCGGGACGAGAAGATCGCCAAGGCCCCGAACAAGGCGGCCCGGCAGCACCTGATCGACGCGCTGAAGGAGAGCGAGTTCGCCTCCGACCGTGCCCTGTACGCCGACTTCCAGGATCACCTGCGGGAGTCCGCCGGCTGGTCGCAACTGCTGCGGGACTCGGGCCGCTACCCGCTCACCGGCCGCGGCGACGTCAACACCTACGCCGTCTTCGCCGAGACGGCCCGGACCATCCTCGGCCCGCACGGTCGTGCCGGCCTGGTGCTGCCCACCGGCATCGCCACCGACGCCACCACCGCGCCGTTCTTCGGCGACCTCGTGCGAACATTCTCATTGGCCTCAATCTTCGACTTCGAGAATGAGGAGAAGATCTTCCCGGCGGTCCACAACCAGTTTCGATTTTCGTTGGTGACCGTGACCGGGCGTGGTACTCGGTCGGCTACTTTGAAACTTGCTTTTCGTGCTCGCAAAATCATGGATCTCGGGGATCTTTCTTTCCTTCTCGAGTCGAGTGATATCGAGCTGTTGAATCCGAACACGCTCACCTGCCCCGTCTTCGATACGCCCCGGAACGCCCAGATCGTGGTCGACATCTATCGCCGGGTCCCGGTTCTCTGGCGGGACGGGCCTCCGTCGAACCCGTGGCGTGTCTCCTTCATGCGCATGCTTGATATGGCTAATGACTCCAAGTACTTCCACACTCGCAAGGACCTGGAGAAGGCTGGTTGGCATCTCGTCGGCAACGTCTTCACGCGAGGGTCAGGTGCGGACACCGAGTACATGCTCCCGCTGATCGAGGCGAAGATGGTCCACCACTACGACCATCGCTTTTCGACCTACGAGGGGGCCACGCAGGCCCAGCTGAACAAGGGAACCTTGCCCCGGACGACGCCCAAGCAGCACGCCGACGCGGACTTCGTCACGTTGCCGCGCTACTGGGTCGCCGAGGAGAAGGTCGAGAAGAAGATCGGCGAGCGGTGGGACCGCGGCTGGCTGCTCGGCTGGCGCGACATCGCCCGCGCCTCCGACGAACGGACCCTGATCAGCGGCGCGATTCCGCGTTACGCCGTGGGAGACAAGTTCCTCCTCGCATTGCCATCCGAACGGGGAGCCCTTCTGCAGGCAAACTTCTCCATGTTCGTGCTCGATTACTGTGCCCGACAGAAATTCGCTGGCACCTCGTTCAAGTACTTTCTCATGAAGCAGCTTCCCGTGCTGCCGCCGGAGCGGTATGACGAGCCGGGGGGGTGGCTGGCGGGGGAGGCGCCGGCGCGGTGGATCGAGGCGCGGGTGCTGGAGCTGACGTACACCGCCTGGGACATGCGGCCCTTCGCCGAGGACCTGGGTGATTCCGGGCCGCCGTTCGTCTGGGACGAGGAACGCCGGTTCGAGCTGCGGGCGGAGCTGGATGCCGCCTACTTCCACCTCTACGGCGTTGACCGGGATGACGTCGGCTACATCCTGGACAGCTTCCGGGCCTTCCGGAACAACGATCCGGAGCGCTTCGAGCGGACGAAGGCCCGCATCCTCGCGATCTACGACGCGATGGCCGCCGCGGAGGCCGATGGGCTCGCCTACGCCAGCCCGCTGGTTCCACCGGCCGGCCTCGGCCACCGCCATCCGGCCACTCCCGGCCACCCTCGCCGCCTTCGGCGCGCACAAGGCACGGAGCCACCTCCCGGCGACCAGCACGCCCTCTGGTAGCCGTCCCCGGATCTCTGCGTACGATCTCAGTGCCGATCTGACTTCACCCGATACCGACGGGCTCTGTGGGCCGCCGGGATCAGCCGCGAAGCCTCACAGGTCGGTATAGCGATCGACATACAGAGTGGGCTTCTTGTCGCCGAAGATGCGCTTCCGCCTTTCTTCATCTTCCTTTCGTTCGTCTTCTTTTGCTTTCGCCAGCGTCTCCGTGGAGAAGGTTCGAGCGTTTCTCATTCCTTCGTTAAACTCTTTCTTTCGGCGAGCTTCGAACTCCTCGTCGGTTTCCTTGGTAGTTTTTTCGTTGATCTCTTTTTCGGGCATAATTTTTCTCCTATCTCGACAGGATTGCGATGGTAGGGGGTTGGGGTGTTATTGTGTTCTTTTACGGATTTAATTTCTAATTTTGTAAATCTATATTTCCGCCGTAGAGCGTTGCCGGTCCCGTAGCCGCTGGATTGATCCGCGACTTCGCCTGGAAGCTTTGGTAGGCTGCTGGGTCGAGAACCTCAAGTTCTCCGTTAAGCTCCTTTACGGCGATCTGCCTGGGTTCGCTGTTTGTATCGAAGAGGAAGGCGCTGTCGGCTTTTTCTGCATAGCTTTCGAAGCCCTGAGAGAAGCCGCGGTGCGCCTTCAACTGGTGATCGATAGGAACGTATCGCCCGGACTGCTCGCCGCGGGCTGCGGCGCGTTCGACCGCGAGCTCTGGGTCTGCGCTTACCCCGAACAGGCGTACTTCATATCCTTTCTCGTGCGCGTCGTCGATCAGTTTCATGGTCTTATCCGGATTACCTAGGGTGCTGTCGTAGATGATGTTGAGTCGGCGGTTCATGGCCTCACCGAGAACCGTCTTTGCCAGCGTACTGCTCTCCTCGTGGACGACATCAGCGGCTCGGGAATCCCCGGCCTGAGCGATGGCACCGAACTCCGGAATGAGTTCTTTGATGCCATCGGGATCGAGGCGCACGGCATTGTCGGTCCGAATGTGTCCATCAGCCACGAGGTTCCTGAGGACGAAGCCCTTGCCGGAGGCTCCGCCGCCGCCCATGAGGTCGAGGGTGGGACTGCCCCGCTCCGGCGGCTTGGCATCGCCGATCACCTCCTTCACCAGATTCTCCCGGAAGGCGGCGCGTTCGGGGGTGTTGATGGTGTCCGTCGGGGTGAGGAGCGGATGGTCGTCCGGCAGAGTCCGCGGTGCCTCGCGGACGGCCCAGCGTTCCCGACCGGGGGCGGGCGCGTCCGGGGGCTCGGGGCGGTAGCGGCGGGCCGCGTCCTCCAACAGCGCCAGTTTGGCCTCGATCCGAGCCCGGTCGCTGTTCCCGGGCTCGGTGGGCGGGCGGACCTCGGACGGCCGGTCGCCGGTGGTGTCCGCTGGCGTAGCCGCGCCGCCGCCGGAACGGGCGAGCGCCGCCCTGTCGAGAAGGTCCAGCTTGGCGTCGATGCTGGAGGTGTTCCGGCTGGGAGCATCCCGGCCGGCCGGTCGCTCCTGATGGCGGGGCTCGGGTGAGTCGCCCGGGGAGGCGGCGCGGTCCAGCAGGTCGAGCTTTCTGTCGATCTCGGTGACCCGCGACTGCTCCGGGACCGGCCCACCACCTGCGTCGGGTCGTTCCGGGGCGGTTTCGAGGCCACGGAACTCGGCCGGAGTCACTGCGGCGACCTGGCCGGAGACCGGCGAACAGCCATGGACGCTCCCGGGGCAGAAGAGAGCCATTCTCGTGACCGGGCCAACGGTACCGTATTCAGAAGCGCCTGGCACTTGTACGGCGTCCTGGCGCGGAGAAGCGAGCCGGGCGAGATTGCCGCCTGTAATCACCTCCGGCAATCGGGGAACGTATTTCTCCACGGTCCACGTGAGCCGGCGCCGCGCGAAACAGATCGGTTCGCGCGCCTTCACGCTCGCGCCCTATCCTGTCCTGTCGCTCGATGTGGCCTGCTCACAGCATCATCGATCTTCGGCAGCCGGCAGGCTCGCCGGGGGCGACGGGCGCTCGGTGCGCGAGGCGTGTGGACGGCGGCAGCGGGAGACGGACGGCTCGATACCTCTCCGGACGGCCTGGCTGGCTCACCAGAATGATCACTCTGGGTAGTTGAAGTTTCGTTCGTTATGAGTGCTTCGTCGTTGTCTGATGACCTGATGAATAATTGCTCTCGATCAGATCCTGCGGGTGGATCGCGTCGGGGGCGGGTGCATGGCGGATCAGCTAGAGATCATCGGTGGGCTGCTGTACCGGGTTATGCGGATCTTGGCGGAGGTCGGCGAGGCGTCTCCGGACGAGCTGTGGATGCGGATGCGTGCGTCCGATGCTGGCGCCGATCCCGGATGGCGGCGCGGATCAGGTGACGACCCGCGGAGCGCCGTCGCAAGGAAACTCGTCCTGCGGGGCGCTGTCTACCTGGCCAGGGCCGGTCATCTGAGTGAGAGTAACCGCCGGTGGCAGGCCACCGGAATCGGCCGGGATGCGTTGCGGGCGTTCCCGGACCAGGCCGCGTGGTGGCGTGATGTCACGGAGCACAACACTTACTGGCGGGAACACCGGAGCAGCCTCGGCCTGGTGGACGACGTCCTCGCGGTGCTGCCCGAGCAGACCTGGGTCAGCGTCACGGATCTCTCGACGGTGGCCGATCTGACGGTCGACGGCCTCGTCCGCCATCTGTGCGGCTTCCGCCCCGAGGGCTGGTCGCGCGTGCTCGACCCGGCGGGCCGGCCGCCGCGCGAGGCCCTCTTCACCGAGGACGAGTATCGCGACTGGCTGGACTGGTTCGAGGTCGAGGTCGGCGACCTGACGGCGGGGCGGGCGGCCGGCGAGCTGCGGCTGCCGCTCGACGACCTCCGCATGCTCGTCGAGTCCATCGCGCCGGAGCGGATCCCTCGCCGGGCCTGGCTGGTACGCGGCGCGGACCGGCGTGGCCGTTCGCTGGCGCGGGATCTCTGGCTGGCCGACGAGGTCTGTTCCCTGCCCGGTGACCGGCTGGAGGTGCGGCCCGGGGTCGACCGGGAACAGGTGCGCCGGGCGGTCGACCGCGAACACGCCTCGCTCACCTCGGCCCGGCGCGGCCGGCTCACCAGCGAGTACCACGCCTTCCTGAGCCGGATGCGGGAGAACGACCTCGTCGTCGTGAACGACCGTGACCAGTACTACGTCGGGGAGATCCTCGGACCGCCGGTGTTCGTCGCGAGCGTCGGGGGCGTCGCGGACCTGCAACGGCCGGTCCACTGGCGCAACGCCGACGAGCCGGTGAACTACCTCGATCTGCCCGATCGGGTGGCGGCCCTGCTCGGCAACGCGGAAGCGCGCATCGTCGATCTTTCCGATTTCGTCGCCGACCTCGACGCCCTGGTGCCCGGGCCCGCGCCGGTGACATCGATCGCGACGACGGGGGCCGTCCCCCAGAGCGCCGACGCCGACCTCGCCGGGCAGGTCCTCGCCGGGCAGGTCCTCGGCGGGGACGATCTGCGCGAGGTCACGGACGAGTTCGCGGACGGCCTCTTTTACCGCCGGGACTGGTTGCGCAGGTGCGTCGAGCTTCTGCGGGACCGGCCGCAGCTCATCTTCTACGGCCCGCCCGGCACCGGCAAGACGTACCTCGCCCGGCACCTGGCCTGGCATCTCGCCGACGATCGGCGCGAGAACGTCACCCTCGTCCAGTTCCATCCGTCCTATATGTACGAGGACTTCTTCCAGGGTTTCCGCCCGGTGCAGGTGAAGGGTGGCGACGGTGACGCGGCCACCACCAACCGGATGTCCTTCGAGCTCGTGGACGGTCCGCTGCGCCGGCTCGCCACCGCCGCCGAGCTCAATCCCCGCCAGGCGTTCTTCCTGATCATCGATGAGATCAACCGGGGTGACCTGGCCAGGATCTTCGGTGAGCTGTACTTCCTGCTGGAATACCGCGGGGAGGCCGTCACCACCCAGTACGCCTCCGCGGACACGCGCGACTTCCAACTACCGAAGAACCTGTTCATCATCGGCACGATGAACAGCGCGGACCGTTCGATCGCCGCCTTCGACCAGGCGCTGCGCCGGCGGTTCACCTTCGTCGGGCTCCATCCGGACGTCGAGCCGACCGCGTCCGTGCTGCGCCGCTGGCTCGCGGCACGCGACCTGCCCGACGAGGCGGCCCGCCTGCTCGGCGAGCTGAACCGCCGCATCGACGACCCGGACGCCCGCGTCGGCCCGTCCTATCTGATGCGCGACCGCGTCCACCAGAGTGCCGACGGCCTCGACCGGGTGTGGGAACATCAGATCCTGCCGCTGCTGGCCGAACATCACGTCGGCGAGACCATCGACCTCGCCGCCCGGTACGGCCTACCGGCGCTGCGGCAGTCCCTCGGCCCCGCGGCAGGCTGATGCCATGCTTGCACCGGTGGAGCTGACCGAGGGCGCCGGGTGGCAGCGGCGGAAGCTGAGCCCGGGCCAGGCCGATGCGCTCGAGGCCAGCGAGGTGGCGCAGGTGCGGCAACGGCGTGCCGACGGTACCTGCGAGGTCAAGGACAACGCCCTGGTCGGCACCGTGCGCCTCGGGTCGGGCGAGGAGGCGTTCGAGGTTCGCATCCGACCCAAGGTCACCATCCGCCGTCTGCTGTTTCTGCTTGGCTACGCGCAGGATCGCGGCAGGTGGTTCGAGGACGAGGTCCAGGCGGCGGAGGAACCGGATCTTCTGCCCGCGGTCGCCGTGGCGTTCGCCCGAACCGCCTCGCGGGCGCTCGCGCACGGGGTGCCGCGAGGCTATCGGCAGGTGGATGCGGCGCTTCCCGTCCTTCGCGGCCGGCTGCGCGAGTCCGCGCAGCTCCGGCAACGGTCCGGGGTGATGTTCCCCCTCGAGGTGCGCTATGACGAGCGCACCGTCGACACCGCCGAGAACCGGTTGCTGCTCGCAGCCACCCGCTCGCTGCTCGCCCTGGCCGGGGTGGCACCGGCCACCGCCCAGGAGCTGCGCCGTATCGCCGCCGCCCTGGCCGGGGTGGCCGAGCCGGCGCACGGCCCCGTCGAGCCGCCGGACTGGGTGCCAACCCGGGTGAACGCGCCCTACCAGGCGGCGCTCCGGCTCGCCGAGACGGTCTTGCGCTCGTCTTCCTTCGAACGGGAAGACGGGGAGACGCTCCGGGTGGACGGCTTCGTGGTGAAGATGTGGGAGGTCTTCGAGGACTTCGTGACCCACGCCGTCGACGAGGTCCTCACCCGTCGCGGCGGTGAGGTCCGCCTGCAGGACCGCACCCACCACCTCGACGAGGACCGGACGCTGGAGATGTGCCCCGATCTCGTGCTGTACCGGCCGGAGGGCCCGGGCGGGCGGATGATCCCGGCGGTTGTCCTCGACGCGAAGTACCGGCTCGCGATCCGACAGGGCGCGCGCGCACACGTGTACCACCAGATGATCGCCTACTGTGCCCGGCTCGGCGCCCGGCAGGGACGGCTCGTCTACGCTGGCTCGGAGCGGGCCGACGGCCAGCCCGGCGGTCGTGGCGACGTCGTCCGGCGCCGGATCGGGGGTCCCGCGCCCATCGAGCTCGTGACGTACGTGCTCGACCTGAGGCTCCCCCTGGCCGAGTTACGGGCCAGGATCGAGCGGATCGCCGACGACATGATCCCCCCGTCCGTCTGACGGAGCTCTCCGATCCCGCGGACCGGCCGGATCCGTCCCCGTTCCCATCCCCGGCCCATGGCGCGGCCACCTTGGTGGCGCTGGTCAGGATGGCCGGAGGCGGTGCTTTAGGCCGGCGCGGATCCCCGGCCACTCGTCTCTCAGGGTCGTAGAATCGTCGTCGTGAGCCTCACGCTTGATCTTCCTGACGAGGTGGTCCGGCGCCTGACCGCCGAGGTCGAGCGGCGTGGTGTGAGCCTCGTCGAGGTCATCGCGGACCTCGCGGCCCACCTTCCCCCGGCCGCGCCGCAGTCACGTCGCAGGCTGGCGTTCGTGGGGGCGGGTGCGTCGGCCGAGGGCATCACCGCACGCATCGACGACCTTCTGGCGGACGGCTTCGGCCGGGACTGACCCCGGGTGCTCCTCGTCGACACCGGAGTGATCGTCGCTGCCACTGACCGCAGCGATCCTCACCATGTGGCGTGCGCACATCTTCTGGAGGAGACCGAGGGGGCGCTGGTCACCTCTCCTCTCGTGATCGCGGAAGCCGCCTATCTTATCAACCGGGAACTGGGCGCTACGGCGGAACTGGCTCTTTACACGTCGATCATCGACGATGCGCTCATTGTGGAGACGTTGACGTATGCGGACTGGTCCCGAGTGCGGGAACTGGCCGGTCGATATCGGGATCTCCCGCTCGGTGGCACCGATGCGAGCCTCATCGCGCTCGCCGAACGATTGGACACACCACGTGTTGCCACGCTCGACCACCGTCATTGCGGCGATCTTCTCGGCCGTGCCCGGTGGCGCCAGCCCCATTACCTCGGACGTAATTGATTCGACGGTCGGGGGTGCGGAAGCCTGCGGGCCACGGGTAGCCATCCCAGAATCATCATCACGGTGATGGCGGGCAGAGCAGGAGAGCAGCACGAATGACCTCTGAAGCAGATCCCCACCACCTCACCGTCGAGGTCGGCGAACGACCGCCTTCGGCAGAGACCGCTCCCCCTCGGCGGGCGCCCTTGTCGTGGTGCTGGTGGGGACCTTCATCACCGTTCTCGACGGACGTGACCGTCTCCGAGCTGGCGGTGGAGACGTTCCTCCCCGCCGACCCGGAGATGGCCGACGCACTTCAGGCGACTACGGGCAGGGCGCCGGTAGATCATGAAGCGTCCCCGGGCTCACTCGACCAGCCGGCAGCCCTTCTACCAGAGCTGGCGCACCGACCGGTTGAGACCGCCTCCCTTTTCGGGAAGTAGCGTGCTTTCGGCGCCGAAATTGCCATCGCCCATGGTGGATGTGACGACGGCCATGCCTGTCCGGCCGCCCTGTTCGGCGCCGGGGCTCCGACAGCCGTCGGCGACCTGCCGCCCCGCTTCCCGATCGTCGGCGGGCACGAGGGCGCGGGCATCATCGAGGAGGCCGGCCCCAACGTCACTAACACCGTGCAGGCGGCCGCACCGCACCCCGCCTACCAAGCACATGAAAGACCGATTTTCGGGAGAAAAATACTGGATATTGCTTTCTCTACAATTTTTGCCCTCTCCGGCGAGCAGGGCTAAGCGGATTATGATTCCGAGCTCATGCCCCAGCGGCATATACTTGCCTCAGGTCACACGGTTAAAGGTGCGGGAAGGTGCGTCATGCCGGATCGGTCAAGACCGTCTCGGCGAGCCGGACGGGCCTCGGGGGTTCGCCTCAACGGTGGGGAGGGAGCCTCGCTCGAGCGGGTGCGCGAGCGGTTCTTCACCGCTGGGATCTCAGCTGAGACCAGCGAGCCCGGTGGGGTGCGGGATCCGATCCGCGAGTCGTGGATGCGGTCGCGGCGGTGGGCGGTGGCCGCGGACAGCCCCGAGCCCTTCCCCGCCGCGTCGGACCTCGACGCACCTGTCGTGCGCGCGGCCGAACCGGTCCTGTGCCAGCTCGCCGACCGCCTGGCCAGGCAGGCCGTCAGCGCGATCGTCACCGACGCGAACGGTCTGGTGCTCGTGCGGTGCACCGGCGACGCCGCGTTCGAACGCCGGCTGGACCGTATATCGCTGGTGCCCGGATTTAGTTTCGCCGAGCGGTTTGTCGGCACCAACGGCATCGGTACCGCTCTCGAGGAGCACAGGCCGGCGCACGTGTTCGGTCAGGAGCACTACGCGGAGCCCTTCGGCGAGTTCGCCTGTGCCGGTGTTCCCCTGCGTGATCCGGCGACGGGGCAGACGCTCGGCCTGTTCGATCTCACCTGTCCGCGCCGGGATGCCGGGCCGCTGCTGACGGCCACGGCGGGCATGGTCGCCAACCAGATCCAGGATGCCTTGCTCCTCGCCGCGCCGGGGCACGACCGGGAACTGATCTCGCTTCGCGAGGCTGATACGGCGGAGTTGCGCAGGCTGCTGATGGCGGAGCGCGAGCAG
>NZ_CDXDOR010000152.1:0-2923 GCF_978021225.1 Frankia sp. CeTa3Moorea
CCCTCGTCGGCAACGGCGATTATCCCGATGTCCTCGTTATCCCGATGGCTCGGGCGGGACCCGCGGGCTGCCGTGGGCTGCGCGGGCCCCGCGATCGGGATAATTCAGAGGCTTTCGAGGAAGGCGAGCAGCGGGTCGCTGGGGGTATAGCGGCCGGCCGGGACGCCAGCGGGTGTCATGCGGGCTAGGGCCTGCTCCTTCAGCTTCATGTCGGCGTGGATGTAGGCCTGGGTCGACTTGGTGCTCTCATGGCCGAGCCAGAGCGCGAGGACGGCGATGTCGACGCCTGCGTGCAGCAGGCTCATCGCGGTGGAGTGCCGGAGGGTGTGTGGGGAGATTTTCTTCGCGGCCAGGGACGGGTAGTTCCTGGCCGCGATCCCGTGGTATTTCGTGAGGCGGGCCTGGATGGCGTCAGGGGACAGCGGCCTGCCCTGGCGGGTGCGGAACAAGGGGGTGTCCGGGTTGCTCCCGCGTTCGGCCAGCCAGTCGCGCAGTGCCGTGACGGTGGACGACTCGAGGGGCGTGTAGCGTTCTTTGCGGCCCTTGCCGAGGCAACGGACATGCGCTTCGCGGTCGAGGTGGACGTCGCCGCAGGTCAGCTGGGTGAGCTCGGAGACGCGCAGGCCGGTGCGCAGCGCGAGCAGGAGCAGCGTGCGGTCACGCCGGCCGGTCCAGGTCCGCCGGTCGGGTGCGTCGAGCAGCGCTCGCGCCTCGTCGTCGGTAAGGAAGCTGACCACGGTGGTGCTGGTGCGCTTGCCTGAGATGGCCAGGACGCGCTGGATGGTCGCGGCGTGCTCGGGTGCCTTCCAGGCGGCGTGGCGGAACAGCGAGCGGATGGCGGCCAGGCGGGCGTTGCGGGTGCGCGCGCTGTTGCCGCGGTCGGATTCCAGATGGTCCAGGAAGGCTGAGATCAGGTCGGCGTCGAGTTGCTCCAGGTCCAGTTGCCACGGCTCGGTCCCGGTGGCGCGGCTGGCGAACTGGACCAGCGGCCGGAGGGCGTCGCGGTAGGCGGTGACGGTGCGGGGGCTGGCCTGCCGCTGCCTGGCCAGCTTGTCGGTGAAGAAGCTCTGCGGGATGGGCGCCAGCGTGGTCATGGCCGGCTCTCCTTTCCGCTGCCCAGGCTCGCGGCGGCGGGGCTGAGCCGGCCGACGGCCAGCCCGAGCAGCTCCGGGGTGGCCTGCAGGTACCAGTACGTCGAGCTCGGGGCGACGTGCCCAAGCCAGGTGGACAGCAGCGGCAGGCGCGTGCTGACGTCCTTCCCGTCGCGGTACCAGCTGATCAGGGTGCTGACCGCGAAGGAGTGCCGCAGGCTCTTGAGGGTGGGCCGGGTGCGGGCGGAACGGGGCCGCAGGCCGGCGCGGCCGACGAGGCGGCGGAACGCGGTGTCGGTGTTGGACGAGTGGAGGCGGCCCCCGCTCAGCGACACGAAGAAGCCCGGCGCTGCCGGGCGAGGGCACAGGTAGTCACGGTGCTCGGCGTATTCGCGCAGGGCGATCACGGTGCTGGGGTGCGGGGCCAGCTCGCGGGACTTGCCGTACTTGCCGTTGATGACCGACAGCCTCCCGTGAGCCAGGTCCACGTGGTCGCGGTCGAGCGCGTAGGCTTCTCCCGGCCGCATGCCCGTCACGGACAGGAGGCCGATCAGCGCCTGGCAGTTGAGCGCGTGCAGACGGGTGGGCCGTTCAGCCGCGGCTTTCATCAGCGCGGCGAGGTCGGCACTGGTGAACAGGAACGGGACGGGCCGCTGGTAACGGCGGGCCAGCAGGTCAGCCGGGGGCACCTGGTGACGGTCGTCGAAGGCGTGCAGGTACCCGGCGAACCCGCGGGCCGCCGAGAGCCGGAACCAGTGCCAGTAGGCGGATCCGCCCGGGCTCGTGGCCCACGACAGCGCGGCGTCGACCGTGACGTGAGCGAGCCCGAGGCCGTCCAGGTAGCGCGCGAAGTCGCCGACGAGCCTGCCCGGCGCTTCCAGCATGTATCCCAGGGACCGGCGCAAGGCCAGGTAGTTCTCCGCGGCGTGCTGCATCGCGTTCATGACACGGCCTCCGCTGCCGGCCACGGGCGGGCCAGCTGCGCCAGCGCCGCCCGGTCGACCTTCGCGTAGATCGCGGTCGTCCGCAGGTCCTGATGCCGCAGCATCTGGGCGACCTCCCCGAGGGCGGCGCCCGCCGCCAGCAACTCCCCGGCCAGCGCATGCCGCAGGCGCTGCGGCCCGGCCGGCTCCATTCCCGCCGCCGCGCACGCCCGCCGGACCACGTCCGCCACGCCCTGCCTGCTCAGCGGCTGGCGTGGCGTTCTGACCGTCCAGAACACGGCCCGGCCTGGCAGGTCCCGCGGCCGGGCCCGCAGGTAGGAGGCCATGGCCTCTCCCGCGTCGGGCGGAAGGGGAAGGCGGTCAGCCCGTCCGCCCTTGCCGTGGATCAGTAGCGTGCCGCCGCGCCAGTCCACGTCGTCCAGCGTGAGTCCGGCTGCCTCCGCGGACCGTAGTCCCAGCCGTGACAGCAGCACCAGCACGGCGTAGTCACGCTGGCCGCGCTCGCTGCCGCGATCGCATGCCGCCAGCAGCGCGCTCACCGCCGAGCCGTCGATCCGGGCGGGAAGGGACGCGAGCCGCCACCGCGGCTCGGTCGGCACCGCGCCGGCCAGCGACCGGGGAATCTGGCCGGTGACGTGCAGGAAACGCAGCAGCGACCGCAGCGGGACCGACAGGCTGCGTGCCAACGGACCGCCCGGGCGGATCAGCTCGCCGATGACCTCCAGGACGCGGCCCGCCGTCATCTCCCGCAGAGCCTCATCGACCGGGTCCGGCAGCCGCGCCAAGAACAAGGCTGCGTTGTGCGAGTAGTTGTCGACCGTCCCCTGCGCTAGTCCGCGTTCCCGGGCCAGGTAGCAGCGGAAAGCCTCCGCCAGCTGGCCCCGGGCA
>NZ_CDXDOR010000152.1:3235-11782 GCF_978021225.1 Frankia sp. CeTa3Moorea
CCATGACCCCCTCCCTTCGTCTGGATGTTCCGACTCATCCAGACGAAGGACAGCAGGTATCACAGAGGAGGCCGCAAGTTATCCCGATCGCGGGGCCCGCGCAGCCCACGGCAGCCCGCGGGTCCCGCCCGAGCCATCGGGATAACGAGGACATCAGGATAATCGCCGTTATCCGGACATCCGGACATCCGGATAACGGCGACTTCGACGCCTACTGGACCTACCACCTCCAGCAAGAACAACACCGCAACCATCACAGCAAGTTCGCCGACCACTACACCCCGACTTGATCACGTCACTTGACAGGAACTACACCCGACGACGATGAGCGGAAGTTCATTATCGATCAGCAGCTCTCGCTTGCTGGCTTGCGTGATGCCGGCAGCGTTCAACTCCTGGACCGTGAAAAGTTGGAAGTGTTGCCGGGAATCTCCTTGATGCCGACCCTGGGGCACACCAGCGTCATGGCGGCCAGCGGCGGCCAGCGGATCCTGTTCTTCGGTGACGCGATCACCTGCCCGCACCAGTTACACCACCCGAGCTGGCACAGCGTTGGCGACGTCGACGTCAAGCTTGCGAACCACAGCCGGGAGTGGATCTGGAACGAGCTGTCGAAGCCAGGAACCGACGGGGTCGGCTCACACTTCCCGCAGGCACAGGAGGGCACCCTCGCACTCCACGAAGGGCGAGCGTGGTCAGCCTGAAACTCACCGGGAGGGCCCGGCGCGCCCGGGCAGCCGAGCCACGGGCCCTCCCGCACCTACCAAGCGGCGAGATGAAGATCGGTGAGTACTCCAAGCCGTGTCGTCGACGTCGCCCGGCCGCCGTTCACATTGCCGGTCGCCTGCGTCGCCGGGGGATTCGTCATGACGGCATGAGCTGGCGAATGACGGCTGGCTCGGTCAGGGACGGGGTCACCAGGAGAGGGCGTCCTTCCGCCGGCCACGGCAGGGGTGTGCTCTGCGGCCAGTCTCCGGTGGTAACGACGATGACCGCCAGACCGGCCCGCTGCGCGGCGATTGCCCCGATCCTGGAGTCCTCGACGGCGACCGCGTCGCGCGGATCAACTCCCAGGGTCGAGCAGGCGGTTAGGTAGACCTCCGGGTGAGGCTTGGGTAGGTCGACATCGTCCGCGGCGATGGTCGCGTCGAACGCCACATCGAATCCCGCGCCGGTGAGCATCGCGACGAGTACATCGGCCGGGCTGTTCGAGGCGACCGCCATCGGTACGCTGCCGCTCAGGCCAGCGAGCAGGGCGGCCGCGCCCGGCATGGCGCGAGGAGGGTCACGTTTCACCGCCTGCCGCAGCGAACGGTGAAGCACCGATGCGATCAAGGCAGCTTCGTGTTCCTGGTTGCCCCAGCGCGCGATCCGCGCGGCCCCCGACGCGACGGAGCTGCCGACCAGCTGCCCGCGCATCGCGTCGTCCAACTCGAAGGAGACGGCCGCGGCCGCCTCGTCGAACGCGGTGGCCCATGCCGCCGTGCTGTCCACGAGCAATCCATCGCAGTCGAACACCACCGCGGCTGGCCGCTGACTGCCCCCTGTTCGCTGGTTCGCGCCGTGGTCGGAAAACGTCCCAGAGATAATCATCTGTCTCCATCAGAATCTGAACAGTCCGAGCGAATCAGTAGCGATTGAGTAGGACGAATCAGTAACAGTGTTCATCGAGAGCATCCGCAGCCAGAGTCTGCGCGATGCGGGCATGGTCAGGATTCCGCAGAAGAAGAGCGATGAAAAGGCTCTCAAGAACCAGGAGGTGGGCGAGACGGCTGGTCATCGCCTCTATTTGGTACCGGGTTTTACGACTCCCGGCGACGAGCACGGTTGTCGCGACCTCCGTCAACGGGCTGCTGTGAAAACTGGTGATCGCGATAACCGCGGCACCGGCGGCGTGTGCGCCGCGAGCAGCGCCTACGGTCTCATGAGTCGCCCCGGTGTGACTCACCGCGACCGCGACATCATCCGGCCCGAGCAGGCGTGCCTGCACGTGCTGCGTGTGCACATCCGGCGGGAAGCTGGCCGGGACGCCGATCGTGGCCAGCCGAAACGCCCCGTCCGCGGCAATCGGTGCGCTTGTGCCGACCCCCAGAAAAAGAACACGCCGCGCCGCATGGAGCGCCTCAACGGCATCGGCAAGCGCACCCGCGCCCACGCTCATCGGGACGCGCGACAGTGCCTGACCGTTCGAGGCCGCCAGCTTGGCAAGCACCTGATGCACGGTGTCGCTGGGATCGATGTCCTCCCGGGGGCGTTCACCGAGCGGCAGAAGATCTTGAGCTAGAGCGATCTTGGCTGCCTGGAAACCCTTGAAGCCGAGACTTTGGCACGCGCGGACGACCGTGGCGACCCCCACCCCCGCGGCAGCGGCGACCTCGGATACCGAGAGATTAAGGATCTCCGCTCCCGGCTCCAGCAACGCTTCGAGGACCCGGGCCTCGCTCGGAGCGAGATCCGCGGCGGCCCCCCCGCACCCGTTCAGCAAGGGTGCCAGCCGGCTCGTCAGCAACGCTCGCCGCGCCGGTCTCACTGGGCCTGGTCGCCCTGGGCCTGGTCGTCACATCCACGAACCTAGCCACACGGAACAACGTTCCGATGAACGATGGATGGACATTTTATATCAAGAAAATATCGGAATTTTGTTCCGACGCTGCTCCTCACGCAGGGCTAGCTGGTATTTGCGGACGGATCCGGAACCCGTCCGCGGGCGGGCACGTTACCGCCGGGCGAGTCGGCCCAGTACCGGCGGAAGCTCGCCGGAATACACCACGGTCAGGAAACAGGTGGCCCGGGTCAGCGCGACGTAGAGGTCGGCGAGCCCCCGGGTCGGCCCGGCCAGCAACGCGGCCGGTTCCACCAGCACCACCGCGTCGAACTCGAGACCTTTGCTCTCCGCCACGCTCAGCACCGCCACCGGCGCGTCGAGAGCGTTGCCGACGGCGCTGGCGGGGTCGACGGAGTCCGCCGCGACCGCCAGATCCGGGAGGGCTGCCATGAGGGCACCGCGCAGCCCCGGGATGTCCTGCGGGCGGCAGATCACGGCGACCCGCCCGTCACCGACCTCGCTCGCGGCCCGGCTCGCCGCGTACACCACGGCGGCGACGAGGTCCCCGGGAGGCTCCTGGGCGAAGGTCCGCCTGTCCTTTAGCAGACCAGTCTCGAGCAGACCGACGAGGCCCGGGACATCGTCGGTCGTCACGTCGCCCACGCGCACCGCCGTCGGGGCACGGCCCACCGAACGCGCTGAGAGGGGAACGGAGACCGTCGGGTCCTGCGCCCGCAGGACGTCGGCGGCAACGTCCATGATCTCCCGAGGTGTGCGGTAGTTGACGCTGAGCCGCTCGACCGTGAACCGGTCGCCGACCGCGGGCCCCAGCAGCTCCCCCCAGGACGTCGGCGCGCCCGGCCGGGCGGTCTGGGCCAGGTCACCGACGAGGGTCGCCGTGCGTCCCGGGCAGCGCCGCCACAGCAGCCGCCACAACATCGGCGAGACCTCCTGGGCCTCGTCGACGATCAGGTGGCCGAAAGTCCAGGTGCGGTCCTCGCGGGCATGATCGGCGGCACTGCGCCGCGCCCGCGGCCCGCTCCACCGCTCGGCGAGCGCCTCGGCGTCAACCTGCCCCTCGAGCCCGAGCATGTCCACCACGCCCCGGGCGTACTCGCGCTCCTCCTCGCGTTCCCGCTCGGCACGGCGGGCGGTCTCGCGGCCGGTCTCCTCGCCCGGGTCGCCGAGCAGCTCGGCGGCCTCGTCGAGCAGCGGCACATCGGCCGGAGCCCACGCCCGCTCGGCCCGCTCGACCCGATCGACGGCCGCTGTACCCGCCGTACCCACGCCGTCGCGCTGCACCGGGATCCGGGCGGACGCTGCGGCCGTCCGCCGGTCCTCGAGCAGAGATCGTTCCGCCGGGGTGAGCCGGCTACCCGCCGCACGCGCCAGGGCCGCCGGATCGGCGAAGAGCTCCTCGAGGAGCCGCTGGGGGGTCAGCAGCGGCCAGAGGCCATCGAGCACCGTACGGACCTCTTCCGCCGACCACAGGTCCCGGATGATCTGGCCGCGTTCGTCGGCGTCGAGCAGCCCGCCCGGGATCTGGTTCACCACCTGGGTGGCCAGCTCTGCCAACAGCTCGCGCAGGAAGATCCGACGGGCCGAGTTGTGCGGGCGGCGGCTGCGCCGCGCCCGGGTGCGGGCCCGCGCGACCGTGTCGCGACCGAGGCGCAGCATGTGATCGTCGTAGGGGATGAGTACCTCTCGCCGCGGCAGCCGCTGCCGGTCCCTGACGGCGGCGGCGATGACCTCGGCCATCCGCGGATCACCCTTGAGCGCAGCGGTTGCGACGTCCTCGACGCCGTGCGCGTCGACCCCGGGAAAGAGCCGTCCCGGCGTGGCGAAGATCACCCCGGTCTCCCCGAGGGAGGGCAGCACCTGGTCAATATAGCGCAGGAACACCGGACTCGGCCCCACGATCAGCACGCCGGACTGGTCGAGTCGAGCCCGGTCGTTGTAGAGCAGATAGGCGGCACGGTGCAGCGCCACCGCGGTCTTACCGGTCCCCGGTCCACCGTCGACGACGAGCACGCCGTTCGCCCGCGCCCGGATGATGCGGTCCTGCTCGGCCTGCAGAGTGGCGATGATGTCGTGCATGCGCCCGGTCCTGGGCGCGGCCAGCGCCTCGAGCAACATCGTGTCGCCGGACGCCGTCACCCCGCCGGGCTCGCTCGTGCCGGTGCCAGTGCCGGCCGGCAGGCTCAACGGGTCGTCGGCGATGCCGGTGACCTCCCGGCCCTTGGTCCGCAGATGACGCCGCCGCACCAGACCGTGCGGATCGGCCAGCGTCGCCCGGTAGAAGGCGGTGGCCACCGGGGCCCGCCAGTCCACCAGGATCGGTTCCTGCTCGCTGTCGGACAGGCCGATCCGGCCGATGTACGTCCGGCGCCCGTCGGCGTGGTCCATCGCGCCGAAACACAGCCGCCCTTCGGCGGCGTCGAGGCGGGCGAGCCGGTCGGCGTGGGTCGCCGCGAACACGTCCCGTTCCACGAGTGACTGTGGGGTGCCCGTGCCACTTTCCAGCAGGACCCGGCGCAGCTGCCCACGGGTGATCTCGCGGACCTCGTCCAACCGGATGTACAGCGTGTCCAGGTACGCCTGTTCACGGGCGCGCTCGACGTCCTGCATGGTCGGCACCGGCTCTCCTCCCAGTCGCGGTCGGATTCTTGGGCTGCGGCTTCCCGGGCTGCGGGCCGACGCCGTCAGGTGAGCCAGGGAGAGTAACAGCCCCTCCCCGGCAGATCTTCCCGGCCCGCCTGGTGACCCGGCTCCGGTGACCCCACCCTGGTAACGACATGTCCACGACAACGACGGCGTGTCCACGAACGACCACGGCAACCACGGCAAGCCGGCACGGCGGCCGGCACGGCGGCCGGAATGCCGCATCATCGCTGTTCCAGGTTACGGATGTCCGGCGACGGGATACACCGCAGTGATCCACCTGGTGCGGGGTAGCGACCAACCTGATCCGAGGTAGCAGACGGCCCGGGCGAAGGAGCCGTTTCCGGCGGTTCCTTCGCATCCACGGTGAACGGCGTCCCGAACTGGGGCGTCCACCGAGGTGATCAGACGCCCACCGAGGTGAGATGCTCCACCAGGGTGCCGTCGAAGGCCGGCAGATCATCCGGCCTGCGGCTGCTGATCAGCGTGTTCGGCCCGGACCGGCAGATGACGACCTGCTCGTCCACGACCTCGGCCCCGGCGTTGCGCAGATCGGTGCGCAGGCTCGGCCAGCTCGTGATCCGCCGTCCGCGGACCACGTCCGCCTCGATCAGGGTCCAGGGAGCGTGGCAGATCGACGCCACCGGGCGGCCGGCATCGAAGAAGTACCGGACGAACTCGACAACACCCGGCTGCCACCGCAACTCGTCCGGATTGGCGACTCCGCCGGGCAGCACCAGCGCGTCGAAGTCCGCGGGATCCGCCTCGGCGACCGTGACGTCGACCGGGAAGGTGTCCGCGGGGTCCAGGTGCCGGAACGCCTGCACCCTGCCTCCCTCCGTCGACACCAGCACCGGACTCAGGCCGGCCTGCTCGATGGCCTTCCACGGCTCGGTGAGTTCGACCTGCTCGACGCCCTCCGGTGCCACCAAAAACGCGATCTTGCGTTGAATCCTGTCGTCGTGCGTCGTCATCGACACGTCCTCCTGCCTGATTCCTGTCTGCTGTCTGCTTGCCGTCTGCCTGCTGTCTGACTCCTGTCTGCCTGCTGTCTGCCTGCTGTCTGCTCTTGTCTCGCCAGCTGGGGTCGGGACCGGACGGGCGTCAGGGCCTGCTCGCCGCCTCCCGCAGGTCGGTGACGTCGTGCTCGAGACGCGCCCGCACCAGCGCAGCGACCAGCCGCGGGAAGTCCTGCCGGTCGACCAGCGCGGCGAGCCTCGCCGGGCCGGTCGGCAGCCCGAGGGCTCCAGCCGTTCTCCGGGTAGCTTCGTCGAGGTAGGGCACCAGCTCGTCCCATCCCGCCTGCGCCTCGCGCAGGAAGATGTCGGCACCGACCGGACCGATCCCCTTAATCTTCTGCAGCAGCTCCCGCTCCCGGTCCGGGGAGTGCTCGGCGGCATCCCGCAGCCGGCGGACATCACCGTCGTAAGTGTCCATCAGGTAACGGCAGGCCGCCTCCAATGTCCGAGAGGTGCTCTCGTCGTAGCGCGCGTACCCGCTGCCGTTCAGCACCCGGGTACGGTCCTCCCAGGTCGCCTCGGCCATGGCGGCGGCGTCGGTCCAGCCGGCGTCCATCAGGGAACGGCAGGCGGCGACCGCGATCGACGTGCGGATCCGTGCGCTCGCGAGCAGGGCGAAGACGATCAGCCTGAACATCGCCTCCGCGGTGTCGGCCGGCACGTCGGCGCCGATCTCGTCGGCGTAGGTCCGCCCATGCCGGGCGAGCAGTTCGGCGAGCACCGCCTCTGTGTCGGTTCCAGCCATGCAGTGGGGCTACCCGCGATACCCGCCATCACTCCGCCCCGCCCATGCGCTCCGCACACGCACTCCGCCCTGCCCGTGCCGTCCCGGCGGTACCCACCCACCACGTCCGCGGCGGTGCCTCGGGCCCGCTACCCGACGCCCCGCCACCCGACGCCCGACTCCCGCCTGCCGGCCGTTGGTCCGCCCCGACTGTTCCCCTCGGCACATGCCCTCTACCCGGTCGGGAGGGCAGGCTGGGGGTAGACACTTGAGAGAAGGGAGGCTGAGATGTCCACCAAAGCAGCACGGTCCGTACTGGTTCCCCTGACTCCCGACCTGGCTCGGGAGGTGGTCGCCGCATCCGCCGCGGCGCCGTCCATCCATAACACGCAGCCGTGGCGCTGGCGCCTCGAGGCAGGCCGGCTCACCCTTCTCGCCGACAGCACCCGCCAGCTCAAGGTCGCCGATCCCGAGGGCCGGCAGATGCTGTTGAGCTGCGGAGCGGCGCTGTTCAACGCCCGGCTGGCGCTGCGGGCCCGCGGCGAGGTCCCCGTGGTGGAGCCGCTACCCGACGGCGTCGACGACTTCCGCCCCGCCCCGCTCGCCACCATCTCGGTGATCGGCCATCAGCCTGCCGAGGACGACGAGCGGGCGTTGGCCGATGCCATCCCGCGGCGGCACACCGATCGCCGGCCGTTCGACGACCAGCCGTTGCCGGCCGAGGTAATCAGCCGCCTGCGTGCCGCGGCCGAGGCGGAGGGCTGCTGGCTCACCGCGCCGATCGACCCGGAGCTGCGCGTCCAGGTCAGCGTCCTGCTGTCCCGGGCGGACTGGATCGAGGCGCACAACGTGGCCTACCGGGAGGAACTGGCCTCGTGGAGTCGAACGGGGTCCACGTCGGCCGATGGCATCCCGCGCAGCGCAGTCGTCCACACCGACGCCCCGCGCCAGTCCGAGTTCCCGATGCGGGACCTCGACGTGGTCGGCGAGGCGGGGACCGTGCTGGACGAGACGGGTGTGGAACGGCCCGGCATCCTGATCATCGGCACCGATGCGGACACGACCGCCGACCGGCTGCGCGCCGGGCAGGCGATGCAGCGTGTGCTGCTCACCGCCACCTTGCTCGGTCTCGCCTCGTCGCCGATGTCGCAGGCGATCGACGTCGAGGGCATGCGGGAGCAGTTCCGCGGCACCACCAGCGGTCTCGGGCACGTCCAGATGATCCTGCGGGCCGGCTATCCCGAGCCGGGTGCACAACCGCTCGGCCCCACTCCCCGCCGGGACGTCGACGAGGTCCTGGAGGTCGTCGGGTCGGATGATCGGGCGTAGCACCGTTCGGCCGTGCAGCGTTCGGCCGTGCAGCGTTCCTTCCTGACACATTCGGCGAAAGCCGCACAGATACGGGGTTGTGTGGGCCGCCAGCCGCTTTGATCGGGGACCAGACCGGGTCGCCGGTGGACCGACCGGCAATCGGAGGTGTCGCGAGGTCCGCGACGGCTCGGTCGTGACTCGGGGGGTTCCCGGGGACGCGGCGCGGCGTTCCCGGGAGACTCCCCCGCCCGGGCCCCGGTCGACCCCGGTCGACCCCGGCCGTACCC
>NZ_CDXDOR010000153.1:0-11431 GCF_978021225.1 Frankia sp. CeTa3Moorea
GTCCCGTCGGCTCCGGCGGAGGCGAGCAGGATCTGTCCGTCGGGTAGGGGCAGTGCCGTCAGCGCGGACACCCAGCCGGTGTGGCCGGTGAGGGTGCGGTGACTGTTCCCCGCCCACATGGCCCGTTTTGGATGCCAGGGTTCGTCCACGAGGGATGCGGCATGGTCGGCGAGGGTGTCGGCGCGCACCTTGCGGGCGGACACTTCGATCCACCGTAGATGCGATGCGTGGTCCTCGCCGTGGCCGGCGGCCAGTTCCAGGGCGGCAAGTGCCGCCTTTCCCTCCACCGTGGTCAGGTGTCGCCGCTGCCGCAGCAGGGACGGCACGCCGACATGTAGCCCAAATTCCGGATCGTGGAGGAGGTCGTCGAGCCGGCCACCGGCGAGGGCGGCATGTTCGGCGAGGTAGGTCCGGGTGTAGCGGCCTGCCGCCGCCCAGTCCCGCCGGCCGACCGGACCGGCGGGTGTCAGGGATGCGCTGATCCGGCTGTGGGCGGCGCGGGTGGCGGCGGCGAGGTCGTAGGCGAGTTCGCGTAGCCCGTCGTCGTCGCTGTCGTGCAGGGACAGCCCGTCGCAGAAGTCGCGCAGGCTTTGATGCCGCGGCAGATACCGGTCCGGGTCGCCGCCGCGGCGTACCGCCAGGAACGGTTTCAACATCCCCCGCAGCATGCCGCGCGTGACGGCGGGGGGAACCCCGGCCCAGGTGGCGATCTGCCCGGCCGGCGTGGGTTCCCGGACCGTGGCGAGCGTGGCCAGCACCGGCAGCCCGTCGGTGTTCCATCTGTCGTCGCCGAGCTCGTCGCGCCAGCGGCGCACGTTGTCGGCGTAGTAGCCCGCCAACCCGTCCGGTAGCCGGTCGATGTCGGCCGGGGAGCGGCCGGTGTCGCGGATCTGGTCGAGGACCGACAGGGCATAGATCCATACCCCGGCGGACCGGTCCGCCAGGGTGCGGCAGAACCAGCCCGGATCCGTCCCCGTCTGCGCCAGCGGGCCGGCGAGCAGCGGGTCGTGGGCGGTGACCGCGGTCAGATAGTCCAGCAGGTCGGTCCGGTTCGCTTCGCTTTCCACGTCGATGCGTTCCACCACCCGCGACCCGGCCGGGATCGGGATCGCCTTCGGCCGGGTGGTCGCCACGATCACCGTGCCGGCGGGCAGGTTCGGCGGCAGACCCAATGGCAGATCACCCCCCGACGCGGGCGGTGCCTCATCCAGGCCGTCGACGAGCAGCACCACCGCAACACCCGGTTCGTCCCGGTCGCGGGCTTGCGCCGCCTCACACAACCGGCCGTGCAACCACCCCGTACTCTCCGCCCCCTGCGGCAGCACCCCACCCGGTGCCGCGTCGTCCAGTTTCCAGCGGGCGATGAGCTGCGCGGCCAGGTTCCGCCGCGCCGATTCCGGCACCCGCCCCTCGGCGAGGCGGGTGAAGTGCGCCGGCCACGCCCGGGTGAACGCCAGATAGGCCGCCAACGCCGACTTCCCCACGCCCGCCTCGGCCTCGACGAGCAGGAATCCACCCCGGCGCCGCTGCACACACAAGGCCAGGAACGCATCGATCTTCCCGATCAGCCGGTCCCGGCCCTGGAACAGCCCCACCGGGTTATCCGGCTCCGCCGGGTCGACGAGCCGCAGGTCACCCGGCAGCGGATCCAACCCGATCGCTGCCTGCGACAGCAGCCGGAACGGCCCCTGAAAATACCGCTGCATCACGGTGCCGTAGTTGACGCCGACCGCCTGCCTGCCACCAGGCGCGGGCACCCCGGGCCGCTCTCCGGGGAACGAGGGTTGTACCGGCATCGCCCGCATATCCGGAGGGAACGGTGGGGCGCTGTCCGGCTTCGCCCGCCCACCCGATGCCGCCAGCCTCGCCGCGCGTAGCAGCTCCGCCCGTGCCTGTTCCTCGGATTGTCCGAACAGATCGGTGGAGACCACCTGGCCGAGCAGACCCGGCCAGGGGCAGTCCGCGACCCGCATCACGAGCAGTTTGCGGTGTGTGCCGGTCGGGTCGGCGGTCCAGGCCGACTGCCATTCCGCCTGCCCGTACACCGAGCGGGTGTAGGCGTCGGACAGGACCGCGATCGTCCGGGCCGCCCGCCGGACCCCCTCGTCCATCTCGGCGACCCAGTTCGACCCGGGTACGAAGTCCCACGCCTGCACCAGCACCCGCAGCCCGGCTTCTTCCAGCGTCCAGGCGATCCACTCCGCCCACGCCCGATCCACCGCGGTGTAGGAGACGAAGAAGTCCCAGCCGTCAGCCCCCTCGCCCTCGCTCGCCGCGCCGATCACGCTGCCCCCGCCGATCACCCGACGAGTGTCCCACCCTCACCCACCGCACCACACCATCCCGGTACGACCTAGGGCTGCATCCGCATCCGCATCCCACTCCACGTGCAGCCAGGATCGCTCAGGGTACGGCCTGGTGAACCATCTGCCAAGAGGCCGAGCAGCATCATCGGACCGCCGGAGAGGCCGGAGATCGCGTTGCCGGGCCGGCGGGCCGCCGGGTTGGTCACGTCGTTGGCGCCGACGACCAGGGCGACATCGGCCTGCGCGAACTCGGGGTTGACCTCAGCCAGTTCCTTCATCTGCGGATAGGGAACGTGCGCCTCGGCCAGCAGCACGTTCATGTGGCCCGGCATTCTGCCGGCGACCGGGTGGATCGCGTAGCAGACGTCCACCCCGTGCTGCGTGAGCAGGTCGGCGAGCTCGACGACTTCATGCTGGGCCCGCGCCGCCGATCGGCAGCACCATCGTCACGCCTAAGCCCAGCGCGGCGTTCAGCAGTCGGGCGCCGCGGAACAGCACCGGCGCGCCACTGATCAGGCCCTGCAGCTTGCCGGCGGCCACCAGCGAGCCGGAGAAGGTCACCGCGCCGATGACGGCGTCGAGGCCGACGGTCACGGTGGTCTGACCGGAGGCCCCGGCCAGCCCGGCCGCGCCGCCCAACCGCACCACCTCGGCGAACGCGACGAGCGCCGCCGCCGACCGCGTTGAACACGCTGACCAGCTGCGGCATCGCGGTCATCCGCACGGTCCGCGCCGCGTACAGGCCGGCGCCGGATCCCAGGAGCACACCGATGATCAGGACGATGAGGCCGGTAGCGGTGATGACGCCGTCCCGGGCCGGGACCCTGCTGTCCAGGACCTTGTCCATGCAGGCGTTGACGTCGTCCAACTTCCGGCCGGAAGCGATCACCCTGGTCCGGCCGGCCCCGTGCAGCCGGAACACCTCGGCCAGATCGTTGCGGGTGCCGACGATCGATCCTTTGACCGTGATCCCCTTCAGGACCGTGTCGAAGATCGGGATGGACATCGTGCCATCCGCCGGCAGGGCCACGCAGACCAGCCGGCCGCCGCGCCGCAGCGACGCGAACGCCTGCTCGAACGAACGGGGCGACGCGGCGAGCGCGACCGCCACGTCGGCGCCGCCCAGCCGCTGGATGGCCTCGACCGGGTCGGCGGTCCGCGCGTTCACCACCTGGTCGGCGCCCAGTTCGGTGGCCAGCTCCAGCTTGGCCTCGGTGACGTCGACCCCGACGGTGAAACCACCCGCGATGCGGGCGTACTGCAACGCCAGGTGGCCCAGCCCGCCGATGCCGAACACGGCCACCGTCTCGGCCGGGGTCACCCCGGCTACCTTGACGGCCTTGTAGGTGGTCACGCCGGCGCAGGTCAGCGGCGCGGCGTCGAACGACGGCACATCACCGGGCACCGGCACCGCGTAGTCCGCGTCGGCCACCGCGTACTCGGCGAACGCACCGTCGATCGAGTAGCCGCTGTTGCGCTGGCTCTCGCACAGCGTCTCCCAGCCGCCGACGCAGTAGCGGCAGCGCCCGCAGGCATGACCGAGCCACGGGATCGCGACCCGGTCGTCGGTCGCGCGCCCGGTCACCCCGGCGCCCACCGCCTCGACCACGCCGACGCCCTCGTGACCCGGGACGAACGGGGGAGTCGGCTTCACCGGCCAGTCACCGCGCGCCGCGTGGATGTCGGTGTGGCACAGGCCGCTGGCCTCCATCCGCACCAGGATCTGCCCCGGCCCCGGCACCGGGACGTCCCGGTCCTCGATACGCAACGGTGCCCGGAAATCGGTGACAACTGCTGCCTTCATAACATCCTCCAGCCAGGGGAATCGTCGGTGGGAAATGCCGATGGACTCCGAAACCCTGGAATCTGAAACCCTGGAATCCGAGACCCTAGAACAGGCCGAGCGCGTTCTCGTCGTAGCTGACCAGCATGTTCTTGGTCTGGCTGTAGTGCTCCAGCATCATCCGGTGGTTTTCGCGGCCGATGCCGGACACCTTGTATCCGCCGAACGCCGCGCCCGCCGGATACTGGTGGTAGCAGTTGACCCAGACCCGGCCGGCCTTGATGCCCCGGCCCATCCGGAACTGGCGGGCACCGTCCCGCGTCCACACGCCGGCACCGAGCCCGTAAGGCGTGTCGTTGGCGATGGCCAACGCCTCGGCCTCGTCCTTGAAGGTGATGACAGCCAGTACCGGGCCGAAGATCTCCTCCTGGAAGACCCGCATCTTGTTGTGGCCCTTCAGCAGCGTCGGCTCGAAGAAGTAGCCGTTCGCGAACTCTCCGGCCAGCTGCGTCCGGTGCCCACCGGCCAGTAGTTCGGCGCCCTCAGCCAGGCCGATGTCCACGTAGGAGCCGATCTTTGACAGCTGCTGCGCGGAGACCTGCGGGCCCAGCATCGTCGCCGGGTCCAATGGGTTGCCCTGCTGGATCAGGCCGACCCGTTCCAGCGCCCGCGCCATGAACTCGTCGTAGATCGACTCCTGGATCAGCGCCCGGGACGGGCAGGTGCACACCTCGCCCTTGTTGAACGCATACAGCACCAGCCCCTCGACCGCCTTGTTCAGATAGGCGTCGTCGGCGGCCAGGACGTCCTCGAAGAAGATGTTCGGGGACTTCCCGCCCAGCTCCAGGGTGACCGGGATGATGTTCTGCGCCGCGTACTGCATCATCAGCCGGCCGGTCGTGGTCTCACCGGTGAAGCCGATCTTCGCGATCTTCGGGCTGGTGGCCAGGGCCCTGCCGACCTCGGCGCCGGGCCCGTTGACGATGTTGACGATGCCGGGCGGGATGACGTCCTGAATCACCTCGGCGAGCTTGAGGATCGACCACGGCGTCGGTGACGCCGGCTTGATCACCGAGCAGTTACCCGCGGCCAGCGCGGGCGCCAGCTTCCACGCCGCCATCAGCAGCGGGAAGTTGAAGGGGATGATCTGCCCGACCACCCCGAGCGGCTCGTGGAAGTGATAGGCGTAGGTCTTGCCGTCGATCTCGGAGATCGACCCCTCCAGGGTGCGCGCCGCCGCGGCGAAGTACCGGAAGTGGTCGGCGGCCAGCGGGATGTCGGCAGCCAGCGTCTCCCGCACCGGCTTGCCGTTCTCCCAGCTTTCCGTGACCGCGAGCATCTCCCGGTTGGCGTCGATCGCATCCGCCACCGCGGTCAGCACCTCGGCCCGCTCCGCCGGGGACGCGGCGGCCCAGGAGCCGGCGGCGGCGTGCGCCGCGTCCAGGGCGTCCTCGACATCCTCCGCCGCCGACCGCGGTATTTCACAGATCGGCTGCGCCGTGGCCGGGCTAAGGTTGGTCGAATATTTACCGGCCCGCGGCGGCAGCCACTTTCCGCCGATGAAGTTCTCGTACCGGTCCGTAACATGGACGATACTGCCTGGTTTTCCAGGTGGGACGTACGTCATGACAGCTTCCCGGTCTCCACCGGGCGGGCACGCCTTCCGACGTGCCCCGACCGGCACGTATGTTTCTCTGCCGAGGCCAAGCACCCCAGATCGCGCCAGTCCTGACAGCGGGTGCGGAAGGTCCTGACCCCCGATGCCGAACGGGCCGTTCCCGGGCCAGTGCCGGGCAGCCTAAGTTGATCATGCTGTTGTGCTGGGTTTTCGGGGTGCGGCGCGGTGTGGCTCGATGACCGGCGACGGCAAAGAGGGAACTGCCCGCGCCAGGGAAGCGCGGCAGGTCACGGGCCGAGGCCGGCCGGCAGACCTCGCCGGCAGACCTCAGGCGGCGAGGTCGATCACCACACGCGACGGGTTCGACAGTTCGAGCACCCGGAAGCCGACCCGATCGTCGACCCCCAGGCCGAAATGGACGTAGCCCTCGTAGTCGCCGGTCATCCGATACTGGACAAGCGCGGGAAGCCCGCCGCCGGCCTGCGGTGTGCGCAGCGTCGACCTGCCGGTCTCATCGTGGGCCACGGCCGGGAACAACACCACCTCCAGGAACGCCTGCCCCCGGAGCGGGACCGCAACGCCCTCGCCTGGCGACAGCACCTCGGCCACGTAACGCACCTCGTAGCCAGGGATCTGCCCTTGGAGCTCGATCGTCAGCCGATCGAAAGCCATCCCGCCGGCGACGTTGTGCGCGCTGCGCACTGCGACGACCGTCGCGTTACCGTACAGCGGATGCTCGACGCGGCGCGGTTCGCTCGACCAGACCGGCTCCCGCGGCGTCGCGGTTGTGGAAGGCGACGTCACCACCGGTCCACCCGGCGAGCGGGAGGACACGGACGGAGAAGGCGCCGGCGAGGTGCCGGACACCGATGGCTTCGACGTGGTGATGTCGGTGGAGCCGCCGCCACCGGTACCGCCGCCACCGGTACCGCCGCCACCGCCGCCACATCCCAGCAGCACGAGCAGCGCGCCCGCCAGCAGCGCCACCGCCCCGATCCATCGCCGGCCCGTTGTTGTCCGCACCTTCATGTAACTCACCTCGCCGCCCAGCTCACCTCGCCGTCCCGGGTGGCCGAAAGGGACCTTCGGCAGGGGGACGGTCGGGTTAACGTCCCCCCGAGCAGGTGAGCCGGAAGCACCACGGAGCGCCGGCACGGCTCGAACCGATGGGAGATCTGATGTGCGTGAGCTCAGCTCCCGGGGTAGCGGGTGGACCAGGCCGGGGTGGCCGCGCCGAAGGCGTCGGAGACGGTCGCGGTGTTCTCGATCTCGGTTACCAGATCGTCCGCGACCTGCCCGACCAGCTCATAGCCCGCCAGCTCCTTCAGCCAGGCTGCCGGCAGTGCCGGCTCACCCAGGGCGGCGCCAACGAGGTTCCCGCAGATCGCGCCGGTCGAGTCGCTGTCGCCGGAGTGGTTGACCGCCGCGAGCAGCGCCGTCTGCGGATCGTCGGGCGCCGCCACCGCGCAGTACACCGCGATCGCCAGCGCCTCCTCGGCGACCCAGCCGGCGCCCAGCGATTCCACGCGTTCCGCTGTGGGCGCACCGTCCGCTGCCGTTCCGAGAGCCGCCCGCAGAGCTCTGGCCACTTCCTTGCCGTCGCGTTCGGCCGACAGGCGGCCGAGGGCCGATGCGGTGGCCTGGGTGATGCTCGCGCCGTCCACCATCGCGGCGACGATCCACGCGAACGCGCCTGCGGCGAGGTACCCGGAGGGATGACCGTGGGTGAACACGGCGCATTCGACCGCATGGTCGAAGGAGGTTTCCGGGCCCCGCCGGAGCAGCCCGAACGGGGCCGAGCGCATCACCGCCCCGCACCCCTTGCTGTCGGGGTTCGCCGGCCGCGCGAGCGTGCCCATCTCGGGGCGCCCCAGCCCGGACAGGCAGGCGTTCCCCGGAGCGCGCCGGGCATACATCAGCTGCTGCGCCGCCAACCAGCCGTCCATCTCCCCGGCGGCCGGACCGGTCCGCCGCTGCGTCGTGAGCCAACGCTGGTAGGCGCGCCACAGCACCGCGGGCGGATCGGCGATGCCCCGGGAGCGGCTGCGGACCGAGGCCCGGATCAGACCCTCCACGGTAAACAGCGTCATCTGGGTGTCATCTGTAAACGGAGCGTGTACCCCGTAGGCGGCCGTGAGGCCGATGACCCCCGCCGTCCCGTACTCCCGTCGGATCTCGTCAAGCGACTGGAATTCGATTGCCGCACCGAGCGCGTCTCCCAACGCCCCGCCCAGCAGGCAGCCCCGGACCCGGTCCTGGTAGGAGAGGCCGGAGTTCGCATCGTCCGTGGGCGCCGCCGCACGCCGCTCTGATGGCCACAGGCTGACCGCGAGCCCCACGGCGGACCGGGCGGCCGGGGCGGCCAACAGACGTTCCTTGGTTCCGGCGGCGGCTCCCTGGCTCTCTTCCGGGGCTTCGAGATCGGCGGCGGCGGCTAGTTCGGCGGCGGTCATGCGTTGGCGGGCCAGTGCCCGGCCCGACCTGCTGAGAATGACACCCTCGGCGGCCAGAATCTCCCGTGGATCGTCGGTGCGTTCCGGATCGGGCCAGCGGAAGTCCGGGGAGATGGAACCGTTCAGGAGCAGGACGCGGTGGGCGTTGGAGATCCGGGCACTGGCCAGCTTGGCTCCCACCGCGACGGCGTGGGACCCGATCACCTCCGCGACGTCGGAGTAACTGGTCCAGCGGCCGGGCGGGATCGCAGCCAGTACCCGGATCATCAGGGTCCATCGCTGGTCCTGGGGTGGCGGGACCACGGACTCGTCCGGGCCGGGCCAGATCTTCACGATCCGCTCGGCGAGCGCCCGGCCGCGATTTTGGATCTCCTCCCGACCCCACCTGTCCTGACCGGCGATTTCTCGGTTCATCGCCAGCCCGCTGTCGGCCAGCAGCTTCTTCTTCTCGGTGAACTCGTGGTCGGCGAGTTTCGGATTGTAGGCGGTGAGCGTCAGATTGCCCAGAGTATGGACGAGCCTGCGGTGCAGCTCGTCGCGCGTCTCACCCTCGTGGGCATCGGCGTCGAGAACCGCTTTCCATCCCGGTCTCGCCAATGACTGGGGGAGGATGTGTTCAACCGTCAGCTTCACGCCCCAGTCGACCGGTTCGAGATGCTCGTAGTCCTCTTCCAGGCCGCGCAACACATAGGTGCGCTGAGGGCCGCGCCCGGTCCAGTAGAAGGGATTGAGCAGGACGGCTTCCTTCACAAGCTGATCGGTCGGGAACTTCTTACGCGGGCCGGAGAGAACCCGCGTGATCGCGGCGGCGGTCGGCGTCTGGTCGCCGAGCTCCTTGACGAGCGACATGAGGATGCGGTTGCTGTTGGCGCTCGCGATGCCGACCAGCATCCGCCGCACCAGGTAGCTCTCCACCACCCGGAGTGCCGCGGCGGCCTCGGTGGCGTCGAGACGGTCATTCGCATGCGCGATCAGCACGTGTAGGACGGTCGGCCGGACGACGTCCGCCCCCCACCGGCGCAGCCGGTGTAGGGCCTGCCGCAGGACCGGGTCCTCCTCCCGGTCCGGATCGAGAATCCGGCTGAACAGCAGGGCCTTCGCATGCAGCTCGGAGATCCACCGCTCGATGGCGTCCTCGTCCGGCAGCGTCTGGAGATACTGCCGCTGCGACTGGTACACGGCCTCCTTGGTGGCACGGTCGTCGCCGCGGAGCACGAGGTCGAGCCAGACCAGATCCTCCAGTCTGTCACCAAGCAGTTCCTGGAGTGGGAACCACCGCCAGTCGTACACCCGGTCCGCTCGGGTGGGTAGCCGCATGAACAGGTAGTTGCGCAGCAGGTCCGCCTGGGTGAGCCGGCGGCCGGTGTGGTTGAGCGATTCGAAGATGCGGTAGACGTCGTCGTCGACATGCGCGGCGATCTCCACGATTGCGAGCTGACCGACCATGGCCTGCTCGATCAGTGCTGCATCCAGCGGGTCGTCGGCGTCGCGCAACGCGGCGAGTTCCTTGCGGAAGAACTGGTATGCGTCGCCAATCCCGGCCCGGCCTCCTGCCTCCGGCGACTGCTCGACGAGAGCGGTCCAGGCGGTCCGGTCGGCTCGCGTCGGTAGCAGGGTGTAACGTTCGGTTCCGGCCGCGTACCTGTTCATGAGGTACAGATCGTCGATCTTCGCCGCGAGCATCTGATCGTCATCTCGGACATGATCGCGGATCGCGCAGAGCAGGATGCTCAGCGCCGTCAGCCGTTGCTGACCGTCCACCACCAGCCAGATCGCCACTCCGGCTGGCGTCGTCGACGGGCTCGGCGCGAGAACCAGCGAACCTAGGAAGTGCGTTGCCGCTGGACCGGCGGCGGCCACGCTCGTGATGTCGGCCCAGAGTTGCCGCAGGTTGGCGCGTTCCCAGCTGTAGGGGCGTTGATACAACGGGACGACATACTGGCACTGACCCTGGAGGAGTTCACCCAGAGTAGTTTCGTTCGCCTTCACTGCCGCTCTCCGCCCTGCCTGTTTAGCCGAATCCGAACCGTTTTGCCACTCACCGTCGGAAAAGACTATCGGAGGCGGCGGATCCGCCCACCGGGTCCGTGCCTGGCCGTCGCCGCGGGCCGGCATGAGAAACTGGCGGCCGCGGACGAATCCCCATACCCCAGGTCAGCGCGGTGCCTGTTCCTCCCGTGGCGCGCCCGATCCCGGCCGGGTCCGGCGAGGACCGGCCAGGTGCCCACGGCGCTGCGGCGCCACGGCGTGCCGAGCGGTGTTGATCGGCCCCGGACCGATTCGGTTGAGGATGGTCCGGTCGAGGCATGAGTGGGACGGGACCGGTCCGGCGTGCTGGAGGGGGTGGCATGGCAGCGGGTTCTGGAAGTTCCGGCGCGACCGGAGGCAATGGCACCGTCGATGGTCATGGTGCCCTCGATGGGCATGGCGTCCTCAGCGGGCATGGCGTCCTCAGCGGGCATGGCGCCGTCAACGGTCAGGGAGGTTCGGGTGCCTTCGGTGGTTCGGGTGGTTCCGACCCGTCGGGTCACGTCATTGTCTGCGGGCTGAGCAACCTGGGGCTCCGGCTCGCCGAACAGCTCCGGGCGTCGGGTGTGACGGTGGTGGCCATCGACGATCGGGTCGCCCCCGCCACCCGGCGCAGGGTGGAGCGGTGGGGCGTGCGGGTCCTGGTGGAGAGTACCCGTGGCGCCGGGGCGCTGCGCGAGGCCGGCATCGCCGCGGCGCTCGCGGTCGTGTCCTGTCACGAGACGGACCTCGACAACCTGGGCACAGCGCTGGTCGCGGCCGAGACGGCCCCCGGTGTCCGGCTCGTCGTGGCCATCAGTAACCGCCAGCTCGGCGACCAGCTCGCGGACGCGCTCAGCCAGGTCCGGGTGCTGAACCGGGCCGAGCTCGCGGGGCCGAGCTTCGTCGAGGCGTGCGTCCGCTCGGACGTGACGCACGCCTTCCCGATGGACGAACGGTCCGATGCCGAGGTCTTCGCGGTGATCGAGGAGTCGATCATAGGCCGGCATGCCTTCCGGGCCCGCTATGGCGATCTGACCCCGATCTCGCTGCGCCGCGCGGGGGAGCGCCTCCCCGAGCTCTGCCCGCCCCGCGACGTCTCGCTGCGCCCCGGCGACCGGCTGACGCTCCTCGGGCGGCTGTCGGAGTTCCATGAGCGGGGCATGACGGTCGCGGGCCTGCACGACGCGCGGCTGTTCGCCGCGCTGGCCGGTGGCTCGGCCGATCATGGCGATCCCGGCGAGCCCCGGGGGGTCCCGGGGGG
>NZ_CDXDOR010000154.1:0-1317 GCF_978021225.1 Frankia sp. CeTa3Moorea
ATCGTAGGATGAGACCTTGTGACAATGTGACGTTGGCTGTCACACTGTCTCGCAAGAGATTCTACCGAGGCACCACCGGATCGGACAGGCGGTACGCACGCCGATGACGAGCAGCGACGAGGCCCACGAGAAAGCCCGTGAGATCGTCCCGGCCGAATCCGTCTGGTGGGGCTGGGGCCCCGCCGAGGCGCATGACCCACTGCCCGATTCCACCCGCCTTCTGCTGGCTCGGCTCGGCATTCCCGCCCGTCCTCGCCCGCCCGTCCCGCTCGCCGAGGTACGCCTGCCCGCGTCGCGGCTGCCGGATCCGGCCCGGGCCGCGCTCGCGGCGGTCGTCGGGGACGACGAGGTCCGGGTGGACGATGTCGCGCGCATCCGGCACTGCCGGGGCCGCTCGACGACCGACCTGTTGCACCTGCGGGCGGGGGACGCCTCCGCCGCGCCCGACGCGGTCGTCCGGCCCGCCGATCATGACGAGGTGCTCGGCGTGCTGCGGGTCGCGACCAGAGAGCACCTCGTGGTCGTGCCGTTCGGGGGCGGTACCTCGGTCGTCGGCGGCCTTGCGCCGCCCGAGCGTGGCGACCGTGCCGTCGTCGCCCTCGACCTCGCCCGGCTGGACCGGCTCGGCCGGGTGGATCCCGACTCCGGCACCGCGGAGCTCGGCGCCGGGCTGCGGGGCCCCCGGGCCGAGGCGTTGCTGGCCGAGCACGGTCTCACGCTCGGGCACGTCCCCCAGTCCTGGGAGTACGCCACTATCGGTGGCTACGCGGCGACCAGGTCCAGCGGTCAGGCATCCGGGGGCTACGGCCGGTTCGACGACCTGGTCGTCGGCCTGCGGGTGGCCACGCCGGTGGGCGGCTGGGAGCTCGGCCGCGCCCCGGCGTCGGCCGCCGGACCGGACCTGCGGGAGCTGCTACTCGGCTCCGAGGGCGCCTTCGGGGTGATCACCCAGGTCGTGGTCCGGGTCCGGCCGCTGCCGGCCCGGCGCGGCTACGAGGCCTGGTCGGTGCCCGACTTCGCGACCGGCACCCGGCTGCTGCGCTCACTCGCCGCCCGCGACCTGCGGCCGACGGTATGCCGGTTGTCCGACGAGACGGAGACCGTCGCGGGGCTCGCGCGGCCGACCCGGTCGGGCGGCGAGCGCGGGGGCGGCGCCGTCGGCTGCTACCTGGTGACCGGCTACGAAGGCGACGATCGCGCGGTGGAACAGCGTTCCGCGGCGGTCGCTGCCGTCCTGCTCGCCGGGGGCGCCAAACGGCTCGGCGCGGCGGCCGGCCAGGACTGGGAGCAGGGTCGGTTCCGGGCGCCCTACCTGCG
>NZ_CDXDOR010000154.1:1606-11705 GCF_978021225.1 Frankia sp. CeTa3Moorea
ATCTTCGCCGAGACCCTGGAAACGGCGGGATTCTGGACGGCGCTGCCCGGGCTGTACGCGGCCGTCCGAGATGCGCTCACCATGACGCTGGCCGCCGCCGGCCTGGCACCGGTCGTCATGTGCCACATTTCTCATCTGTACGCCACGGGGGCTTCGCTCTACTTCACCGTCGTCTGCGGCGAGGGCGACGACCCGATCGGGAGCTGGCGGGCGGCCAAGGCCGCGGCCACGGACGCGGTCATCGCCACGGGCGGCACGATCACCCACCACCACGCGGTCGGGACGGAGCACCGGCCCTGGCTCGGCGCCGAGATCGGCGATCTTGGTGTCGAGGTGCTCCGGGCGGTCAAACGGACACTGGACCCGGCCGGCATCCTCAACCCCGGGGTTCTCGTCGCCTGAGGCACTACCGGGCGCATCGGGTCGACCCGGGAGCCTGGGTAGGCCGGGAGCCTGGGTAGGCCAAGGGCGTGGAGACCATTGCCGCCTGTGTGGTTGTCCTGTTCTTCCTGCTGATCCCGGTGGTCATCGTCGGTGCGGCCCTGGGCTGGGCCTACCACCGTTGCGCGCCGCTGCGGGCCCGGGCGGCCGTCGAGGCCGCCCGGGAGCAGCGGGCCCACCCCTGAAGACCGGGCCGGGCGTTCCGTCGATCCCCGGGATGTCCGGACAGCGTCTCCGTCAGGATGAGGCCATGAGCACCGGACCGTGCGAGCCGGCTCCGGGTTACCCCGGCGGGCCGGGCGGTGGCGTCGACCGTGATCGTGACCGTGATCGTGACCATGCCGGGGACCGTGCCGGCGGCCGTGCCGGGGACCCGGAGTTCGCCCCGGCGACCCGCGGCCTCGTCGTCGTGGGACCGGGGGCGAGCTTCGGTTCCGACCTGTTGCGCCGGTTTGGCCGGGAGGGGCTCGCCCTGGGAGTCGTCTCCCGGTCCGCCGACACGCTGACCCGGGTGAGGGACGAGCTCGCCGAGGACGGCCTGGCGGTGCACGGCGCCGTCGCCGACGTCACCGACCAGCCGGCCCTCACCACGGCCATCCAGCGGGTGGCGGCCGACGTCGGGGGGCTGACGGTGCTTGTCTACAACGCCAAGCTCAGCATCCGCGGCGGCGCCCTCACGGTGAAGGCCGAGACGATGAACCAGACTCTTGCGGTGAACGTCACGGGCGCGCTCACCGCGGTGCAGGTGGCGGCAGACCTCCTCGTGGACCGGCCGGCCGCGACCATCCTGTTGACCACGGCCGGATCGCGCACCGAGCCGGTGGCCGGCCGGTTCGCGCTGGCGATCGGCAAGGCAGGCCTCGCCGCCCTCGCCGATGCGGTACGGCCGATGCTGGCCGCGCGGGGTGTCCGGCTGCGCACGGTGGTTCTCGACGGCAGGGTGGACGCTGCGGGCCCGCTACGTCCGGGGGTGGTCGCGGACCACTTCTGGCAGGCGTTCGCCGCCCCGCGTGGCGACGTTTTCCGGCTCGCGCCGGCTAGACGGGACACTCCGGTGGCGCAGCTCCCGCTGGAGGTGTGAGCTGGTGGCGGCGGTGACGCTGGTGACATGAGTGACGGCCGGTGATGGCTGGCGGATCATGCTCCTGGCGGTGGCCGATGGTATCTGGTTTGCCCGGTCTGGTCGGTCAAGTCGGGGATCCGACACCGATGTCGCATGGATGATCGGACCCGCGGCCGTGCGGAAGGCACGGAGCATGCGACGATCCGGCAGGGCCAGGCACAGGACAACCGCCAGGCGGACATCGACAGGGCGACGGCGTGCTCCGGCGCGGCATGGCAGGAGATGGACCGGTGAACGACGGACGTGACGGTGATGGGCAGCAGCCTGCGGACAGCACCCATGTGATGCCTCCGGACGGTGATGGGACGCGGCCCGCGAACCAGAACAGGCCGGCCCGTCCGGGCGCCCCGGTGGGACCACCGCCGCCTGCGGAGTCCTTCCGGCCGATGGGACCACCGCCGCCCGCGGACTCGTTCCGGCCGGCGCGGCCGGCCGCGCCGACCCGGAGGGGTGACCCGCCGGCTGGTTATGACCCGTGGGCCGGCTCCGGCGCTCAGGGTGGCTACGACGGCACCGCGGTCCTGGGTGCGGCGCCCGGGACCACGGGGATGGGGAACATCACCGCCCGCGAGGGCGGCGGACCCCATGATCGGCTGCCCGGCGCCGCCGGCGGGGGCGGTAGAGGCCCGGAGGGATTCGCCGTGGCGCCAAGCGGCGGCACGCCCGCCGTGCCCGCCAAGCCGCGTCGCCGGCGCCGGAAACTGCTCATCGCGCTGGTCGCCCTGATCGTCCTGTTCGTCGTGGGCGACCGGGTCAGCGTGGTGATAGCCAAGGATCAGATGCGCCAGCAGGTCGAGGCCGGCGTGGCCGAGAACATCAAGCCGGGTGATCCCGTCCCGACGGTCAAGAGCGTGAGCATCGGCGGATTCCCGTTCCTTACCCAGGTCCTGTTCGGGAAGTTCACCAACATCGGAGTGGAGATCGAGGGCATCCCGACGCCGGGCCCGAAGATCTCGTCGGTGAAGGCCAATCTGAAGGGTGTACACGTACCGCTCGGTGATGCCATCACCAACAATGTCGGGCAGGTGCCCGTCGATCGCGTGCGGGCCACTGTGGATATGACCTACAACGACCTCAACGCCTACCTCGCCGGGCAGCAGGTGCAGGTGAAGCCGGTCGACGGGGGAAAGGAGATCGAGGTGACTGGCACCGTCAACGTGCCGGTGCTGGGTACCCAGCAGGTCGGTGGGATCACGACGTTCGAGGTCCGGAACAACATGCTCACCCTGGTGCCGAGTGAGGTGAAGCTCACCGGAGCTGTGAACCTCGGATTCAGTGTCCCCGGAGAACTTCTGCCGTCCATCCCGATCCCGATCTCCGGTCTGCCATTCCATCTCCGCATCGTCGAGGCATCCACGAACGCGACCGGTCTCTCACTCACCGCGACCGCCGAGGACGTGGTGCTCCCGGCGTCCTGAGCCCTGAGTGGCGGTCCTGAGCCCTGACATGATTTCCGCCACAGTTGCGCCGACCCGGAATGCCTCGCGCGCGGTGGTCGAGCCGTACCGACCGCCCTCCCCGCGGTCAGGGCCCGGATCGGATCCGGTCGAGGCCGCCCATGGCCCCTCTCTCCCCGGAGTACGTCCTTCCCGGAGTACGTCGACCTTCCCGCGGAGTACGTCGACCTGTCGACGATCGTTCGACGCGCGGCACCTCCCGGCGTTTCATCAGCCGATTTCCGGTGGCCGTCCGTTGGCTGATCGTCCACTTCCGTGGCGTGCGTCCCGGGTGCCGCCGAGGCCTGCAGCCGCTGGTCGGATCGGCGACAGCTGCCACTGTCGGGGACCGTCGACCATCATTCTCATAGGGTGCCGGACGGGAACATGCGTCATCGTCGTCGCTTCCGTGGCACGGTCATCGAGACGATCTGACCACCCAGGGTGACGTGGCCCGGAAGGTTTCGTGCAGGGTAACCGGTAAATCGACCGATCATGAGGCGGCAGGAACCCGAGAGATGCCCGGAAGTCGACGCGACGGCAACGATCGCCGTTCAGCTGGTGGTAAATCGTCACCCGGGGTGGATCAAGGTCATCCCTCGACGCTACGATCGGGCATCCGGCGTGATCCGGCGGCTCGAGTGGCCGCGTGAGGTGGTGACCCGGCGCGCCATGATGACACCGCAGTACCTGGTAAAACCGCACAGCGTAGTGACACCGCACAACGTAGTGACAAGGTGGAGTTCGGCGGGACATCCCGGCCAGCGTCCCGTCGCGAAGGGGGAAACACGTGCAGACGACCTTCCTGAGAGTCGTCACCGAGGCCGGTGCGGCTACCGTGCCGGCCGAGGCGCAGTTCATCATCGGCCGTGCCCGGACCGCCGACTACGTCATAGCGGACAGCCGGGTCTCCCGTCGCCATCTCCTCCTTGAGCAGACCGGCAACGGGTGGGTCGTTCGGGACATCAGTTCCAACGGCACCTGGATCGACGGGCAGCGCATGCCCGAGACCGTCCCGGTGCACGGTGAGGTGCGGCTTCGTCTCGGCACTCCGACCGGGCCCGAGGTTGTCATCCATCCCCAGGTGCCGGAAGGCCGCAGGCCGCTGGACGAGCCGGAGTACGACCCCGGCTACGACATGCAGACGATGCTGCCCAATGCTGCCGGTTACTCTCCGCCACGACCCACGGGCTCCTCGAGGGGTGGGCGCGGGACCTCGCATCAGGGGCCGACCGATCCGTCCCAGCGCGGGCACGACTACGACGACCAGGGTCGGGACGAACGGGTGAGTGGCGTCACCAGCCTCGAGCAGGAGCACGAGCGGCGAACCACCTATCGGCTGCGCCCGGGCACGATGTCGATCGGCCGTGCCCGTGACAATGACATCGTCATCACCGACCTGCTTGCCTCCCGCCGGCACGCCGAGCTCTACATCGGCCGGTCTGGCCTGCAGATCGCCGACCTCGACTCCGCCAACGGCGTGTTCGTCAACGGTCGTCGGATCAACCGGGCGTCCGTCGGCCAGGGCGACGTCATCGCCGTCGGTCACCACGTCTTCCAGCTCGAGGGCGACCAGCTCGTCGAGTACATCGACTCCGGTGACGTCAGCTTCGAGGCCGACGCCCTGAACGTCTGGGCCGGTCAGAAGCAGCTCATGCACGACATGACGTTCAAGCTGCCCGGCCGGGCGCTGCTGGGCGTCGTCGGGCCGTCCGGGGCGGGTAAGTCGACGCTGCTCAACGCGCTCACCGGCTTTCGCCCCGCGGACAAGGGCACCGTGCGCTACGCCGGCCGGGACCTCTACTCAGAGTATGACGAACTGCGGCGCCGGATCGGCTACGTGCCGCAGGAGGACCTGCTGCACACCTCGCTCACCGTCCGCAAGGCACTCGAGTTCGGCGCCGAGCTGCGCTTCCCGCCGGACGTCACGAAGGCGGAGCGGCGCACCCGGGTCGACGAGGTGCTCGCCGAGCTGGGCCTCACCCAGCACGCCAGCACCCAGGTCTCCCGGCTGTCCGGCGGCCAGCGCAAGCGGACCTCGGTGGCCCTGGAGCTGCTGACCCGGCCGACCCTGCTCTACCTCGACGAGCCGACCTCCGGCCTCGACCCGGGCATGGACAAGAACGTCATGGAGTCGCTGCGCAAGCTCGCGGACGACGGCCGGACGGTCGTCGTGGTCACCCACAGCGTCGCCCAGCTCGACCTGTGCGACTACATCCTCGTCCTCGCTCCCGGCGGCTACGTGGCCTACTTCGGTCCGCCGCAGGACGCGCTGCCCTTCTTCGGCAAGCGGGACTACCCGGACGTCTTCCTCACCCTGGAGGCGACGCCCGGGGCCGAGTCGGCCGCCAAGTTCCGCAACTCGCGGTACTACGTGCCCGCCTCGATCACTGCTCCGTCGGCCCGGCCGGCTCCCGAGGAGCTGCCCTCGCTGCGGCAGCAGTCGGTGATCTCGCAGCTTGTGACGCTGAGCCGACGAACAATGGCCGTCGTCGCATCCGACAAGTCATACCTGCGGCTCATTATCGCCTTCCCGTTCCTGCTCGGGCTGATACCCAGGGCCATCGGCGGGAACTTTGATCTCACGGCCGAACAGGCCAAACAGTTCTCGCCGAACTCGGATGCCCCGACAGTTCTTTTGATCATGGTTCTCTGTGCCTGTTTCATGGGAATGGCGAACTCGGTCAGAGAGATCGTCAAGGAACGGGCGATCTACCGAAGAGAGAGAGCCATCGGTCTGTCCCGGACCGCGTATGTCGGTTCGAAGATCCTCGTTCTTGTTGTGATCACTGTCGCCCAGGCGATCCCGTTCACGTTGATCGGTCTTGCCGGGCGAACGCCGGACAAGGGTGTCGTGCTCGGGAACGCCCTGCTCGAACTGCTCATCGCCGTGATTGTGGTCTCGCTCGCGTCGGCCATGCTCGGGCTGGTGATCTCGGCGATGGTCGACAATGCGGACAAGACCATGCCGCTCCTGGTACTGATCACCATGGCCCAGCTCATCTTCAGCGGTGGCATCGTGCCGGTGAAGGGCACGCCCGGTCTGGAGCAGATCAGCTACATCGCGCCGGCCCGCTGGGGCTTCGCGTCGATGGCCTCGGTCGGTGACCTGAACCGCATTACCCTGGCCGGCGTGCTGCGGCCAGACAACCAGAAGCCGGTGAACCCGAAGGTCGTCGACGACCCCTTCTTCGACCACAGCGCCTCGGCGTACCTCACCGACATCGTCGCCGGTCTCGTCGTCGGCGTCTTCCTCGTGATCATTACTTCCTTCCTGATCCGCCGGATGGACCCGAAGACCGTCAAACGCGCCACCGCCGCACCGGTCAGCGGCCCACCCCGCTAGGCCCCTTGCCTATCCAGAGGGATAAATCAGACACAAAAGCCTCTGGATAGGCAAGGAAGCCGGGAGCCTCGGGCGTCCCGGGTCCCCGGGTCCCGGGTCGGCCGGCGGGATTCACGCTTCGGCAGGGCCACCTGCACGGGCTCGGAGAAGTGCCATCCGGACGACTTCCGTCGTTCTCGCCGCTTCCGTCGTGACATCGTGCCAGGTGAAGCGCAGAACATCCCAGTCGAGACGGACGAGGTCGTTCTGACGTGCCCGATCGCGATGAAGAGCCTCCGGCTCACCGTGCGGCCCGACGCCGTCCGCTTCGATCGCGACCCGCAGCGACGGCCAGGCGAGATCGAGCCGTGCCACCGGCCGGCCGTGCCGGGGATCGTGGACTATCCATTGAAGCTCGTCCGGCGCCAGCCCGGCGTCATCGAGAAGGAGCCGCGCACGCGTCTCCAGCGGTGACTCTGCCCGCCCGTCGATCTTTGACCACCATCCGTCCGCACGATCACCATCGCGGCGTTCCTGCACGCGTGTGCGAAGATCGAACAGCTCGTTCCGGGATAGACGGCGTTGGTGAACAAAAGCGTCGAGGACACAGATGAACAGCTCACGGTCGCACAGTAGGGCCAGATCTTCCAACGTCCGGGCAACCGTGGTGGTACGGATGCCGTCGAGGTCGATGGTCTCGCCACCGCGAACCGTCATCCAATGCCGGTGACAACCGCGACGCTGACGAAGTCCCCCCTCACCGGGCAGCGCGACATCGACGGGTTCGTCGGGCCGCCAGCGGGAGAGGGCGGGAAGGCCGTGCAGTCGGGCCGCGGTACGTCCGCAGATCGTCCCTCCGACGATCGACAGCGCCGCTCGGGCACGGGCCCGGATTTCGTCCCGAACGGGCGGCACGAGCAACGTGCCCCGCACCGGGGAGGTCCAGCCGTGCCTGCGTCTACGAACGCTGATCGCTTGGTCCGACATCCCGAGCTGCCGGGCATGCCGACGGGTGATCATGTCGTCCTGCTTGCGGGCGAGTGCGACGACCTTCTCATAGGACTGGGTCACGTCCCCAGTGTCGATCACGGTTCGAGCATCCTGCCGGGCTCGTTCGCGATCTGTGCATAACCGGCCCCTCTCGCCGGCTTCCTTGCCTATCCAGAGGCTTTTGCGCCCGATTTATCCCTCTGGATAGGCAAGGAGCTCAGCCGGCGTTCCAACGGGCGTGGCCGTTGAACCCGCCGGTAGTGGTGATCTTGCGGTCACTATCGTTCGGATTGTTCGGATCGTTCGGATGCAGAACGTAGAGTTGCCGGTCACCAGGGTCCGTGGGATTGCGCTGCCCGCTGAAGGCGATGCGACCGTCCGGCGCGTAGGCCGGGTCCTGGTCGTCCCCGTGCACCCGGGTGAGCTGCCGGACGTCGGTGCCGTCCGAGTTCATCTCGAAGATCTCCAGATCGCCGTTCTTCGCCCGGGTAAAAGCGATCTTCCTGCTGTCCGGGGACCAGACCGGGTCCGAGTCCCCGTTGCCCTGGTCCTGCGTGATCGGGGTCGCCTGGGCATCCGGTTGGGCCGGGATCACCACGATGAAGCCGCGGTCGCCACCGGTGTTGTTCGACCAGTAGGCGATCCGCTCGCCGTCCGGCGACCAGGCGGGGTCGGTCGCCTGCGGCTTCGCGTTGAGCCGCCGCACGCTCGAGCCGTCCAGTTTCACCACATACAGGCCGGGGTTCGGCGTTCCGGTCTGATCCCTGGTGGAACGGACGACCAGGAAACCGCCGTCGGGGGAGAGCGAGGGCCGGGCGTCGTCCGCGATCGCCAGCCCGGCGGCCGGGCCCGAGGTGAACAGCTGTACCGGTTTCCCGGAGCCGTCGGCGGCAATCGCCTGCAGCGTATTCGGGCTGCCCTTCTTGAAGTAGACGATCGTCTTGCGATCGTCGCTGATCGCGGGCAGCATCTCCTGGTCCGGACCGGTGACGATCGGCTTGTCGTTCGCGAGCAGCCCGTTGTCCGTGACCTGCCCGGTGAACAGATCGTAGTTGCCGTTGCGATTGGACGCGTAGACGAGGGTGTCCTTGCCAAGCGGCTGGGCCGCCCTGGGCAGCGTGAAGGCCGCTGATTGGGCCGATGGGGCTGGTTGGGGCGACGTGGCCGGAGCCCCGGAGATAGTGGCCGGATTGGCCGCGTCGGTCCCGGAGCCGCCGTCATCACCCGCGCTGAGGGCGAGTACTCCCGCGAGGATCGCGCCGACGACTACGACACCCCCACCGACGAGCAGCGGGGTGCGGTTCCTGTTCCCGCCCGCGCCGCCCTGCCGGCCGGGACCATCGGCTTCACCGCCCCCGGGACCGCCGGGACTCCCGTGACCGCCGGCACCGGCGGGTAGCCGGGTCGGGGCGTCCTGGTCGACGGTGTAACCGCTGCTGACGGGGGCCGTTGCCGTTGCGGGGAAGCCGGCCCCGTGGGGCCCGGTGCCGCCCGTGACCGGTGCGCCCGGGCCGGGCACTGGCAGCTTCCAGCCCTGCAGGATGTTCGTGACGTCCTGCGGGTTGACGGCGGCGGCAGCGTCCGGGCCGGTGCCCGACGGGTCGCCGAGCAGGCGCAGCATGAGCTGCTGGGCGCTCGGGCGGGTGCTCGGGTCCTTGCGCATCGCGTGCCAGACGATCGGGCGCAGCGCCGGGTCGACGTCGTCGAGCCGCGGTTCCTCGTGTAGGGCGCGGTAGAGCAGCACCTGCGCCGAGGCCTCACCGAAGGGGTAGTGCCCGGTGGCGGCGAAGGCGACGAGGCCACCCCACGCCCAGATGTCGACCGCCGAGGTGATCGGCCGGCTCTCGATCTGCTCCGGGGACATGAACGCCGGCGTCCCGAGCTGCTGGAGATCGCCGGTGAGGTTACTGCCGGCGTCCACCGCCCGGGCGATACCGAAGTCGATCACCCGGGGGCCGAACGGTGAGAGGATGACGTTCGCGGGCTTGAGGTCGCGGTGCACGATCCCGGCGCTGTGGATGGCGGTGAGCGCCGCGGCCACGCCGACCGCGAGTTGTTCGAGGTTGGCATCGGCGAGCGGGCCGTTGCGCTGGACGTACCGGGCGAGGGTCTCGCCCTCGATGAACTCGGTGACCAGGTAGGGCCACTCGGCGTCCGGATCGGCGTCGAGCACCTCGGCGGTGCAGACCCGGGCGACTCGCCGGGCGGTCTCGGCCTCCAGCCGGAACCGGGCTCGGAACTCGGGGTTCCCGACAGCCTCGTTCCGGATCACCTTGATGGCGACGAGCCGGCCCTTCCCGGAGCGGCCCAGATAGACCATGCCCATTCCACCCTGGCCGAGTTTGCCCAGCAGCGTGTACGAGCCGAGCTCGTGGGGGTCGTCCGGGCCAAGGGGGGCGGATCGTGCCGCCACACCCGCATCCGATGACATTATCGACCTGTACCCCCACTCGCCGCGTGCCGACCGCGGCCTCGCGCGGGAACGCCGCGCAGGTCGCGGGCCCGCCGGTGGACGCGCACCGACTCTTGATCCATCACGGAATGTCCCGATCAACCATTACGGTCAACCGCTGGCAAAATCTTAGGCGAGAGTGACCGGGCACCGGGCTGTCGGGGCCCCGATAGCTCCCGCCACCTCGATGTCAATGCAGCGACAGGCATTCGGCGCCCGCGTGGCTTCTGTCATCCGGTCACGTCCTGCCTCCTGGTCGGCCGGGGGGCGACCAGGGGCGGTCGGGGTCTCTGACCGGGTACGGCCGGGGTCGACCGGGGTCGACCGGGGCC
>NZ_CDXDOR010000155.1:0-11122 GCF_978021225.1 Frankia sp. CeTa3Moorea
GCGCACAGGCGCGCCCGCACGATCCCGGACGCGGTGCTCCCTGCGGTCCCCGCCACGTGTGCTCCCCCGGGTCCGGGGCGGGTGGGCTCCGCCGGTTACCGCCGTGTCAACCCACCGCACCGGGCGGCCGTTAGGCGGCCTCGGGGGCGGGGCGTCAGCGGTGCAACGTACGGCGGCGGCCCACCGCCCGCCACACCAGCAGTACGACGATACCCCCGATGATCGAGCCGACGATGCCGGACGGTTGCAGCGCGCCCTCGCTGAGATCACGGTTGAACAGGACGTAGCCGAGGAAACCGCCGACGAACGAGCCGACGATGCCGAGCAGGATCGTCGCAGGGATACTCATCGGGTCGGGCCCGGGCACGAGCAGGCGCGCGACCGCGCCGGCAACGAGACCAAGCAGCACCCAGCTGATGAGGGTCCAGACCACGGAAGACCTCCGGCCAGTAATGATCATCGATGGCCGACCGATGATCGAGGAGCAGGACGTCCGCCGTATACCCGACCAACCCGGTTCGTCAAACAACGTCCGGAACGTCGTCCCGCGGACAGCCTGCCCGTCGAGATGACTCAGGAGATGGTGCGCCGCTGGATGGTGACCTCGTGCGGCTCACGGTCGGGGGTGTCGAGGGCGAAGCTGATGATCCGCCGAGGATGGATGCGGATGATCGCACCGTCGATGCGGCCGGCGGGGCCGCCCGGGGCCTGGATGGCCTCCGCGGCGCCGCGGATCTCCAGGAAACGCACCCGCCACGGGTCACTGGAGACGATGTCGTCGATGACGATCGCGGCCCTGCCCTGCCGGGAGACGTTGTGGAACTTCTGGCTCGCGGCCATGTTGTACCCGCCGATGTCGATCGTGCCCAGCTTCTCGTTGAGGCTGAACCCGACCGGGTTGACCTGCGGGGTGCCGTCGGCACGCACGGTCGCCAGCCGGCCCAGGGGCTGGGTGCGCAGGTAATCGGTCTCGAGCTCGGTGAAGGTCATGGCTTGCCTCCTCTGGTGGGGGCGGAGCGGGGCCACGGGGACCGCCCCGACACTAGAAGCTCAAGCGCTGTTGAGCTCAAGCGCTGTTGAGGTCAAGCGCTGTTGAGGCCAAGGCGACGGCGTACCGGTGACGGCTATTACCGGTTCCCCGCCGGGCGGCCGAGGACGCCGCTGAGCTTTACACCGCGTGCCTCGGAGCCCGTCCACGAGCCCGGGCGAGCCGCGGCGGACTAGGGTGGGTCTCGATGTTCCAGGATGCCCGGACGCCCCGGCGGTGAACGACGAGGCCACCATGCCGATCCCCGGCCCCCGTGCGCTACCGGCCGGCTCCGCCGGCGCGGCACAGCCGCCGGTGCCGGTCCTGGCACCGGGCACCGACGGGCAGCTCACCGCCGATCTGCTCGCCCGGGTAGGGGACTACGCCCGCGCCGCGCGTTCCACGGCGACCTGGCGGGCCTACGACAGTGACCTGCGCCAGTTCCGGGCCTGGTGTGAACACCAGACGGTGCCGCTGTGCCCGCTGCCGGCGACCCCGGCGACGGTCGCGGGTTACCTCGCCACGCTCGCCGACGCCGGGTACAAGCCCTCGACGATCCGCCGCCGGCTCGCCGCAATCTCCGTCTCCCACCAGCTCGGTCGCCATCCCAACCCGGCGAGCGCACCGGAGGTCTGCGCCGTCTGGGACGGTATCCGCCGCACCCGCGGGGTCCGCCCGGACCGCAAGACCGCGCTGGACACCTCCCTGCTGGCCCGGGTCGTCGCCGGGCTGCGCGACGACAACCTCGCCGACGTCCGCGACCGGGCACTGCTGCTGATCGGGTTCGCCGGCTGCCTGCGTCGCTCCGAACTCGTCGGCCTCGACGTCGCCGACCTGCTCGAGACCCCCGACGGAGTCGTCCTGACGATCCGGGCGTCGAAGACCGACCAGGAGGCCGCCGGTGCCCTGGTCGGCGTCGCCTACGGCTCCTACCGGCCGACCTGCCCGGTACGGGCCTGGCGGGCCTGGGCGGGCGCTGCCGCGCTGACCGACGGGCCGGCGTTCCGCGCGGTCAACCGGCACGGGCAGGTCGCGCCGGGGCGGCTCTACCCGGGCTCGGTGGCCCGGATCGTGCAGCGCCGGGTGGCCGCCGCCGGGCTCGACCCGGCCGACTTCGCCGGGCATTCGCTGCGCTCCGGGTTCGCCACCGCCGCCGCTCGCGCCGGTGTCGCCGACCGGTCGATCATGCGCCAGGGCCGGTGGCGCTCCTCGGCGTCGCTCGACGGCTACGTCCGCGCCGGACGGCTGTTCGACCGCGACAACCCCTCCGGCCGCGTCGGGCTGTGAACCCGACCGGCCTGGATCGAACCCGACCGGCCTGTTGCCGTCCCGTGGCCGCGGCCGTCACCGTCGACTCCGTAGGAAGCCGTCGACGATCAACGCGACCAGGACCCCCCATAGCTGGACGACGAGCCCGTCGGCGCTGACCAGCCCCGCCCGCAGCAGCGCGCCCCCGCCGGCGACCGCGACTATCGTGCATGCGGCGTAACCGGCCCGACGATGCCCACCGACCCGACGATGCCCGTCGGATTCGCCGTGACGGTCCCCGGCGACCGGGGAGTCCGGCCTCGCCGGCGCGCCCACCGCGGCGCGCGGGTTCTCGCGGCGCGCGCCGCCCGGCAGGCGAAGGAGCAACGGACGCGGGTGCTCGCGCCTGTCCCGACGGCGTCGTCGACGCGGGCGGCGATGATTCATCGCAGGATACTCCTCGGGAAGCGGGTGTCGAATAGCACGGTGCCTGGGCCTGTTCACTGGACCGGCGGTACCGGGCAATAAGGTGGCGTGGATCGAGGCCTGGCCTGCATGCACCCTTCTTACTCAACGCAAGGAATGCGTGGCAAGATGCTTCGTCACCGGACCAAGGGAGGTCGACGCCGATGCCGAATGCGGCAACCGCCGTGCATTCATATCCTCCTACGCGATGGATCCCGCCGTATCCGGAGGGTCAATGCGGCAACTCCTGACGCATTCTTTCCGGCTCCCGCGTCCCCGCGATCGTCCACGAGAAGGTGCCATGTCCGGTAAACCACAACAGCCACCGCGCGCGACCGGGGACTCCCACCTCGACGCCCTCCTGGCCCGCCGCTACAAGGACTACGAGCAGCACTACAAACGGTACGGAGTGTCGTTGGGTGCGATCGCCCGCGAGCTTGCCCCTGACGGGGCGGGCCGGGACGAACACCGCAACCTCGCGGCGCGGATCGGCCGCTTCTACCTGACCGGAACGGGGCGGTCCGCCGCCCGCTGGGCTTACTTCGAGACGGAGCTTCGGCTGTGGTTCTCCGCCGCGAAGACGCCAGCCGCGGAGCGAAAGACCATACTGGATGAGTACGCCGCGCTGTATCGCCGGGCCTTCCCGCACGCGACCGACGGCCCGTACGGGGCACGGGCGGACACCGACGTGTCGTTCGAACAGCATGTCCAGAGTATCATGGCCGGGTTCACCCGGCTTCTCGGCACGAAGAGCATGCCCAGTGAATTGGGCGGTGAGGAGCTCCGGCGGATCGCCGGCGACCTGATTCCTCTCCTGGACAACAAAAGTATGTTCAATCCCTGCCTGGCCCTGAGCATGGAGATGACCAGAAGGCCGTTCGATGAGCAGAGCCGAGCGGCCGCGGAGGCGATCACCACGTGCGACGAACGGCTCGCCGAAATCGATCAGGCGCTCTGCGGGATCGGGGGACACGGTGTCCGGCGGCTACGCCGCGCCATCGCAGAGCACCGAACGGAACACCGTCGGATTTTTATGCTCCCCCCGATTGCCGACGGGGCCTTCCCAGACCTCGCCCGTACCGACGGCGTGCATCCGCCCGCAGGCACGGGATCGCCGTTGTCCGCCGGGTCCGCGGGGGGAAGGCCCGCCACGGGAACCGGATGTGACGGTGAACCGGATGTGACGGTGAACCGGATGTGACGGTGAACCGGATGTGACAATGGCCTGCCGATGACGGCACAGGGGGCGGTAACCGGTCCGCTTTCGGCAGCCGGTCCGCTTTCGGCGGCGGGAACGGCACCGGCCAGGCTCGTCCCCCGATCGGCATTTATGATCATCTTCTCGGGGGTGGGGTGGGCGTGGCAGGCTGCCGGGTGTGAGCAGGGGCAGCGCCGCGGCCGATCACGTCCGCGGCACAGGCGGCGAGGACGCTCCCCCGGCCGGGGCGGGCAGCACCCCGACCGATGTGCCCGATGTTCCCAAGGGGCCCGGTTCGCCTGGTGTTCCTGGTGTTCCTGGTGCGCCCGCCGGAGGCGGGCCGGACGCGGGTACCGATGTCGGGGCGGCCGCGGCGGGTCCGTCATGGGACATCATCCTGTCCCACGCGAACGCGCCGCGGGACGCCGCGTGGGCGCGCTGGCTGGCCTGGCAGCTCGAGCAGGCCGGCTACCGGGTTGTGAGCCATCCGCTGACCGCGGCCCCCGCGGGACCCGACCCCGCCGGGGACACGGCGCTCGACCTGGACCGGCATCTCACCCTCGGCGGGGAGATCCTGCTGATCTGGTCGTCCGCCTACCTGGCCGCGCTCACCCGCTCGGCCCAGGCCGGGGCCGCCGTGCCGGTGCCGGCGGTCCGTCCCGCGGCGGGGGACGGCGCGAATGCCGCCCCCGGGGGAACGGGCGCCCCTGCCGGGGGAACGGCGGGTGTCGGAGGAACGGCGCGGGGAGGACCGGCAGGGCGCCTGGCCCGGCCCGGCCGGGTCATGCTGGTACGGATCGAGGACTGCGCCCGGCCCGGCCCGTTCGGGCATCTGCTCGCCTTCGACCTGTTCGGGCTGGCCGCCACCACCGCCCGCGACTGGCTGCTACGCCAGGTCACGGTCGTTGCCCCGTGGCCGGCCGGGGGGCTCGTGCCACCCCCCTTTCCTGCGGAAGTCCCGGCGGAGGTCCCGGCGGATGCGACGGGGCCCGGCCGGCGCCCGCACCGTTCCCGCGCCGGGCACGCACACCCGGGCCCCCGGGATCTCAGCGCGGCACGACGGGTCGCGGTGCTGCCGCAGGAGCGCGGTCATCCGATGAGCGTGGCGTTCAGCCCCTCCGGCTCGCTGCTGGCCACCGGCGGCACCGACACGACCGTACGGCTGTGGGCGTGGGCGTTCCCCGCCCCGCCGCGACTGATCGCGACCGTCGGCTACGGGCGGCGGATCAACCAGGAGTGGGTGCGGGCGGTGACGTTCAGCCCGGACGGGCGGGTGCTCGCCGCCGCCGGGGACGCCGGCACCACCGTGCTCTGGCAGGTCGGCGACCCCACCCGCCCACTGCCGCTGATGACGCTGACCGGGCATCGCGGCTACCTGCACGATCTCGCCTTCAGCCCGGGGGGCACGCTGCTGGCCACCGCTGGCGACGACCGGGCGGTGCTGCTGTGGGACCTGGCCGAACCGGGGGCGCCCCGGCGGGCTGCGGTCCTCGCCGGGCATCGCGGTCCCGTGCGGGCGGTGACGTTCAGCCCGGACGGGACCCTGCTGGCCACCGGTTCGCAGGACCGGACGGTGATCCTGTGGGATCTCGCCGACCCGACCCGGCCGGCGGCGACGGTGACGCTGACCGGCGCGCGCGGTCCCGTGCACACGGTCGCGTTCAGCCCGGACGGTGATCTGCTCGCCGCCGCCGGCAGGGACCGGACCATCCGGGTCTACTCGGTCGCCGACCCCACGGCCCAGACCGTGCTGGCCGCGGTCACCGACCATCGCCGGGCCGTGCACACGCTCGCCTTCAGCCCGGACGGCACCCTGCTCGCCGCCGGCGGCGGCGAGCGGACCGTGACCCTGCGCGAGGTCACCGATCCGGAGTGTCCCGGGCCCGCCCACCGGCTGCCCCCGCACGGCGGGCCGGTGCACGAGGTGGCCTTTGCCCCGGACAGCCAGCTGCTGGCCACCGCCGGCGCCGACCGCGTCACCGCCGGGTGGGAGCTGTTCCCTGGCCGCTGAGGGGCCGGGCCGGGGATGCCACGCCGGGATCGGGGCCGGGGACGCCGGTCCACCGCCGGCGAAGCAGTGCGCGTTCAGGCGTCGCCGAGATCCTGCCCAAGGGGGAGATGGCGGTAGATGGTGGTCCGTCCGCGCCGGGTGAGCGCGGCCACCAGGTCGATCGGCACTCCGCCGGCGCGGGCGGCGCGGGCGGCCTCCCACATTCTCTCCTCCGCCTCGCAGGCGGCGTCGACTGAGGCGGACAGGGCGGCCATGAGCTCATGGTGAGCCTGCGTCCTCGGCGTCCACGGCGGGCGGGGCATCCACCCACCTTATGGGCGTACCAGATTGACATGCAAACACGTGGGAGATTAGCGTTTCAGATAGGTATGCGAACTCGGAATGTGATGTATCTGTCGCGGCATTGCCGCATTCTGGCCCTGCCCGAGCATCCGAAGGGACCTCATGATGGCCAGATACACCTGCACGTACTGCGGTATCATCTCGGACCGGGTCCCCACCAAGACCGAGGCATCCCAACTGCTCGCCACCCACATGCAGGTCCGCCACGGCGGGCTGGGCCGCGGCCCCCAACCGGCCGTCATCCCGCGGACCGGTTCACGTCGCGTCCGGCGCCGCTGACAGCCCGCTGACAGCCCGCTGACAGCCCGCTGACATTCCGCTGGCAGTCCCGCACCGCCCTTCGTCCCGCTCGCCCACGGAGCCGGGGCGGGGCACCGGGGGCGCCCGGTGGTGCTCAGGCGGCCGGCGACGGAGCGGCCAGTCCGATCAGCCGGTGCACACGCAACGGGACGGGCCTGCCCTGCACGACGAGGGGATCCGCCTCGCTCGCGGTGACGCTGTCCCGGACGAGATAATAGGTGGTGTCGCCGAGGAAGATCTCGCCGGCGGGCGCGGCGTGTTCCAGCCGGGAGGCGACGTTCACCGGGTCGCCACTCACGCCACCGGCGGCAACGGTGACCTCGCCGGTGTTGATCCCGATCCGCACGCGCAGCCTCAGGTCCCGGTCGTGGTGCCGTTCGGTGTTGAGCGCCTCCGTCGCGGCCCGGATCTCGAGGGCGGCGTGGACGGCGCGCAGCGCGTCGTCCACGTGCGGCTCGGCGACGCCGAACAGGGCGAACGCGGCGTCACCGATGAATCTCTCGACCGAGCCGCCGTGCGTGGAGACGATGGTGCGCACGAGGGTGAACGCCCGCCGCAGGACCTCCTGCAGCGATTCCGGGTCGATTCCTCTGCCGATGTCGGTGGTCCCGGTGATGCCCACGAACATGCTCGTGGCGGTGATGCAGGTGTCCCGTTCCGGGTCCTGCCGGATGTCGCCGGTATCCTCGCGTGCCATGGTCCCATCCTGACGCGCCGTCCCGCCGGTGAAGACGTGATTTCCGCGCCGTGGCCCGACCGGGGGATCGGGCCCGGCGTCGGCATAGCGCCGCCGACGACCGGTCTGCCGGTCAGCGGCGGCGCGGGGAACGAGGCGACCGCGGGGAACGAGGAGAACTCGCCGACCGCCGCGGCCGGGCCGCACTGGGCAACGACGAGGGGATCGGCGCCGTCCCGGGCGTGGGGTCCGAGCCTGCCGCGGGGCGCGGCCGGGGGTCCGGCCGCGCCGGGTCCGCCGGGCGCGTCCAGTGCACGGGGCGGGTCAGGGCCGGGGGCAGCGCCGTGGTGGCGTCCCCGCGGGCGGCGTCGAGCTGGGCCTGAACGACGAACAGGGCGCCATGCAGGTTGGCGCCGTGCAGGTCAGTGTCGCGCAGGTCCGCGCCGAGCAGGTCAGCCCCCTGCAGATCCGCCCCCCGCAGATCCGCGCCAATCAGGAGGGTTCCCTGCAGCGCCGCGCCGCGCAGGTCCGCCCCGGCGAGGTTCGCGCCGAGCAGGTCGGCGCCGCGGGGGCGCCGCCGGGGACGCCTGCTCCCGGCGCGGACCGGCAGCTCAGCGCGGACCAGGTCGCTGGCCTGCAGCAGCAGCAGATGAACCGCCCGACGCAGCGCGGGGACGTCCACGGCGAGCAGCGTGTCAGCGTCGGCGCAGGTCAGCAGCGTGGTGCGGGCGCGGGCGTCATGCAGCTCGGCATGCAGCGGGGCGGCGGCAGGCAGGCTCAGCGCCTCGCTCAGATACCACAGCAGCTCGTGCAGCGCCCGCATGACCGCGAAGACATCGAACATCCGCCGGGCACTGTCCGGGGCCGCCCGCCAGTCCCGCCCGCCGTAGGTGACCTGGCAGACCTGCTGCCCGGCGCCGAAGCAGTCGTACACGGCGCAGCCGCGGAACCCCCGCGGCCGCAGCTGCTCGTGGACGGCGCAGCCGAAGCCCGCGTTCAGGTTGGGGCAGGCCGTGCTGGCGGGTTTGTCAATCGCGAAGTCCACCGAGGCGGAGAACGCCGGTGCCACGCAGCACAGCGCGAAACAGCGTCCGCAGTCGGCACGCAGCCGGCCGCGGGCGTCCCCGATGATTCCCGCGGGGGGATCGAGATCGTCGGGCAAGGTGTGTGCCCTTCTGAACGTCAACGGGAGACATCATTCTGACAGACGCGACCGCGGAGAATGAAGTCGCCACCCCCGTGTCCACCGGCCTCGGGCTAGCCTGGGGGCGGGATACCAGTTCACCCGCGGTCCCCGCCCGCGATCCTCGGATATGTCATGCTGACAGACGCGACAGCAGGGGAGGAAGCCGGTGCGAGTCCGGCGCGGTCCCGCCACTGTCACCGGGAAGTGAACCTTCCCGGGCATGCTCGCCGGCGAGGAGGCGGGCATGCCCGGCGATCGCCCGACCAGGGGTCCGGAGAGGAACCCCGAGCCGCCCGGGCGGGGCGACGGGCCACGGCCGCAGCGGCGGCTGGAAGGCCGAAGGTGCGCGTTGATCCGGGAGCCAGGATACTCCGGCCGTCGCCGTGATGACCATGGGCGAGGACCCTGGGAGGACCCCGGCATGCCCGTACCACTGCCAGACCGGCCACGTCGGCCATCCCGGCCGTACGCGCCGCACCTGTCGTACGCACCGCATCGGTGTCCGTCGTGCCGGTCGTGTCGATCCTGTCAGCCGCACACGGTGCACCGGCGACACCCGCTCGCCTCGACGGCGTCGACACCGTGGTGAGCTTCCCGCTGTCGGCGGTGGTCGGTATGGACGACCTGCGCTTGGCCCTGCTGCTCAACGCGGTCTCCCCCACGCTGGGCGGAATCCTCGTGCGTGGGGAGAAGGGCACCGCCAAGTCCACCGCCGTGCGCGGCCTGGCCGCCCTGCTGCCCCCGGTGGCGGTCGTGGAGGACTGCCGGTTCTCCTGCGCGCCGGACGCGCCGTCACCGGACTGCCCCGACGGCCCGCATCCCGCGCCGTCGCCGTCGCCGTCGTCGTCGTCGTCACTGACCCGTCCGGCCCGGCTGGTGGAACTGCCCGTAGGCGCCTCCGAAGACCGGGTGACCGGTTCCCTCGATCTGGACCGGGCGTTGGCCGACGGGGTCAGCGTCCTGCGCCCGGGTCTGCTCGCCGCCGCCCACCGCGGGCTGCTCTACGTCGACGAGGTCAACCTGCTGGGGGACCATCTCGTTGACCTGCTTCTCGACGCCGCCGCCTTCGGGGTCGCCCACGTCGAACGCGACGGGGTGTCGGTGCGCCATCCGGCGGTGTTCCTGCTGGTCGGGACGATGAACCCGGAGGAGGGCGAGCTGCGTCCGCAGCTGCTCGACCGGTTCGGGCTGACCGTGCACGTCGCGGCCAGCCGTGACCCGGCGGTGCGCGCGGAGGTCGTCCGCCGCCGGCTGGCGTTCGAAGCCGACCCGGCCGGGTTCGCCGCGACCTGGGCGGACGCGGAAGCGGAACTCGCGGCCCGGGTCGTCGCCGCCCGCGGCCGGCTCGGCACGGTCCGGCTCACCGACGCGGCGCTGCGGGCCGTCACCGCCATCTGCGCCGGCTGCGACGTCGACGGCATGCGCGCCGACGTGGTGCTGGCCAAGACCGCGATGGCACTCGCCGCGTGGGCGGGGCGGACCACGGTGCTCGCCGCCGACATCCGTACCGGTGCCCGTCTCGCGCTACCGCATCGCCGCCGCCGCGGGCCGTTCGACGCCCCCGGAATGGACGACGAGACCCTCGACGCCGTCCTCGACGAGGCCCTGGCCGGTCTCGACGAGCGCGTCGGGGCCGAACGCGAGACCGGCGAACGCGAAGCCGGGGAGTCCGGTGTCGGGGAGTCCGGTGTCGGGGAGTCCGGTGTCGGGGAGTCCGGTGTCGGGGAGTCCGGTGTCGGGGAGTCCGGTGTCGGGGAGTCCGGTGTCGGGGAGTCCGGTGTACCGGTGAACGGTGCGCGCCCCGATGACGACCCGCCCGACGGCGGCGGTTCGGGGGGCGCGCCCGGTGGTGACGGCGGTCCCCACGGCGGCGGCGGTGCGGGGGACGGGAATGGCGGGGACCGGTGGTCGGCACGACCGTCCCCGTCGATGTCTTCGACCGCGATGGCGGCCTCGACCGCGGCCTCGACCGCGGCGGCGGCCTCGTCCCGGCTCGCCGGCGCACCGGCGGCGGCGTTTCGGCCGCGGCTGCTCACCGTCGCCGGTCTCGGAACCTCCTCGGGAACCACCGGGCGTCGGTCCCCGGCCCGCGGCAGCCGCGGCGCGCTCGTCACCACCGCCGCGGACGCACCCGGCCTGCATCTGCCGGCGACCCTGCTCGCCGCCGCCCCGTTCCAGGCCTCCCGCGGCCGGTGCGGACCTGGCCTCGTGCTGGTCCCGGCGGACCGCCGTGGCGCCGTGCGCGTCGGCCGGGAGGGCAACCTGGTGCTGTTCGTCGTCGATGCCAGCGGGTCGATGGCCGCCCGCGCGCGGATGACCCTGGTCACCACGGCCGTGCTGGCCCTGCTCGTCGACGCCTACCAGCGCCGCGACCGGATCGGGATGATCACTTTCCGGGGGTTGGGGGCGGAGGTGGTGCTCGCGCCGACCTCGAGCGTGGAGGTGGGCGCGGCCCGGCTGCGCGCGCTGCCCACCGGCGGGCGGACCCCGCTGGCCGCCGGGCTGGGCCTCGCCGGTGAGGTCCTGCGCGCCGAACGGCGCCGTGATCCGGCGCGGCGGGCCTTGCTCGTGGTCGTCACCGACGGCCGGGCGACCGCCGGGGGCGACCCGCTGCCGGTGGCCCGCGCGCTGGTGCGCGCCGCCGGTGGCGCGGCCGGACCGGCGACGGG
>NZ_CDXDOR010000156.1:0-992 GCF_978021225.1 Frankia sp. CeTa3Moorea
GAGGGACGCCGGGTCGCGGTGGTGGTCAACGACATGAGCGAGGTCAACATCGACGCCTCGCTGGTCTCCGGCCGGGGCGGGGAACGCCTGGTCGAACTGACCAACGGCTGCATCTGCTGCACCCTGCGGGAGGACCTGCTCGACAGCGTGGGCGCACTGGCCCGCGAAGGCCGCTTCGACACCATCCTCATCGAGTCGACCGGCATCTCCGAGCCGATGCCGGTCGCGGCGACGTTCGACTGGACGTTCGAGGACGGCACCAGCCTCTCCGACCACGCCCGCCTCGACACCATGGTCACCGTGGTCGACGCCTCGACCTTCCTGACCGAGCTCGAGCGCGGCGACTACCTCGCCGAACGCTCCCTCGAGGCTGACGAGGACGACGAACGCGGCATCTCCGACCTGTTGATCGACCAGGTCGAGTTCGCCGACGTGCTGGTATTGAGCAAGACGGACCTGGCGACCTCCGAGCAGGCCGCCACCGTCGAAGGGCTGTTGCGCAGGCTCAACCCGAGTGCCCGGCTCGTCCGCGCTGGCCATGGAGTGATCGACCTGGCGGAGGTCCTCGACACCGGGCGCTATGACCCGATCACCGCGGCCACGTCGGCGGGCTGGGTCGAGGAACTGGCCGGCAACCACACCCCCGAGACCGAGGAGTACGGCATCCGCTCGGTCACCTACCGCGCGGACCGTCCCTTCCATCCCGCCCGGCTGGCCGACGCGCTGGCCGGCTGGGAGGGTGTGCTGCGCAGCAAGGGTTTCTGCCATATCGCCAGCCGTCCGCACACCCTGGCCGTCTGGTCCCAGGCCGGGCCGAACATGACCATCGAACCCGGCGAACTGCTCACCGGCCACACCGCCGGCCAGGAGCTGGTCTTCATCGGCGTCGGCCTGGACCCCGACGAACCGCGCCGACGCCTCGACCCGGCCCTGCTCACCGACGCCGAACTCGCCGCGGGCCCCACCGCCTGGCAACGGTTCGACGACCCGCT
>NZ_CDXDOR010000156.1:1273-11396 GCF_978021225.1 Frankia sp. CeTa3Moorea
ACCCGCCTGGGACGACCTGGAGCCGCACCAGCATCACGTCCACGACGACCCCCGTTGAGCCGTCGCCGCGGCTGTCGCGGCTGCCGTGGCTGCCGCGACAGCCGCGCGTGATCCAGGTCAGACGGCCGCGGCGGCCGGGTGCCCGACGGTCAGCGCGAGGGCGGTGATCTCGTCGCGTCCGTCCGCGCCGACCAGCCTGTTGAGGTCGTCGTCGAAGAAGCCGAACACCGCGCAGGTGGCGAGGTCGAGCCCGGTGGCGACCAGCATGAGGTTCTGGGCGAGCACCCCGGCGTCGAGATGCGCCGAGCGGTAGGCCCGATGCCCGTAGTGCCAGACGACCCGGTCCAGGGAACAGGTGAGGACCAGCGTGGCGGGGCAGGTGCCGACGAAGTCCTGCATGCAGCCGGCGGTGAGGCCCGGTCCGGGATCCCCGGGGCTGACGAGCTCCAGTTCGTGGCGGACCGGCTGGTAGTAGTAGACCCCCGGGTCGAGGTCGTCCACCCGCCTGGCCGCGACGTAGACATTGACCGGTTGCAGGGAGCCCGCGGACGGGGCCATCCGGACGGGAATGGACCCGATCGGGGTCTGCGCCAGCTGCTTGACCCCGGCGGCGTGGTGCAGCAGGTCACCGAGATCGGCCAGGTCCAGCGGCCGTCCGTCGTAGGCGTAGCAGCTGTGCCGGTCGGCGATGACCCGGTTCAGCGGCGGCAGCCCGGCCCGGCCGCCGGGCCGGGGCAGTGCGACCGCCGGCGCGTCGCTGTACTCCTTGACCAGGCTGATCTCGTCTGATCCGTCGGTGTCGTCAGAGTCGTCGGTGGACGGCAGGTCGAGCGGCCCGGCTGGGGCGGTCAGGTTGCGGTGGATGACGTCGAGCACGCGCAGGGGCGGGCTGTCCGCGGTGGTGGCATGGGCCCCCATCGCGGTGACCAGAGCCCGGTCGGCGGGAGTCAGGTCGGCGGGAGTCAGGTCGGCGTCGGATGTCGCGAGCGAGTCCATCGGTCCTGCTTTCGCGGTCGTCCGGGTGGTCAGGCGTACCGGAGCGGGGTCAGGCGTAGGGGAGGGGGAAGGTGTTGAGCTCGGTCTCGGGCAGCTCCGGCCAGCCCAGCGTGGCGGCGTGGGCCAGTACCCGGCCGCGGCCCCAGGTGGGGAAGGCGGCGGGGAAGTTGGGCACCAGGCCGGGAATGATCACGCGGACGACCCGCAGCCCGCAGGCGGCGACGTCCGGCGTGGTCAGATCGGCGTAGAGGATCTCGTAGCCGCGGCTCTCCACGATCTTCTGGTATGTCCCGAGATCACGGGCCGCCAGGCCGGGGACGGTGTCGAACGCCCGTGTCGCCGGCACATCGAGCCACGGTGCGACGTGCGCGCGGGCCCGCGGGTCGAGGTTCAGCTGCTGCTGGCACAGCAGCTGCACGACGTCGCGGAAGTCGGGGCGGTAGGCGTCGAGGTAGGAGCGGTCGGGGCGCTGCGGCTTGAGGTAGTCCCCGCCGCGGTTGTGCTGGTCCAGGACGTTGCGGATGGCGCACTCGTCGTCGGGCCGGTCGAGGTCGCGGCTGCCCTCCTGCAGGATCAGCGCTTCCCCCCAGGCCTTGAGCAGCGCCTCGCCCGGGTCGGCGCGGGCCGCGAAGCCGATGGTGAGCAAGCGGTCCGGGCCGTGCTCGACGACCCCGGCCATCACCGGGATGCCGAACTCGTTGTCGAGGTGGATCGCCCAGGCCCGCTGGCCGGCCGCGGCGGGGTCACCCGACCAGTAGGCGGCCAGGTGGTCGGGCAGGGCCAGCGCGGGCAGCGGGTGGCGGTTGGCCCACCAGGTCATGGTGGCGTCGCGTTCGACGGCCTCCTCGACGGCGGAGGTGAGCGCGAACTCCAGGCTCGGCCCGGCCTGGACCCCGACGTAGTTGTGGAAGTGCAGGGCCGGTTCCGCGCCGGGGGCGTCGGTCCGCCAGTTGATGTAGACCTGGCTCGCGGGCAACCAGGTGTCCTCGCCGGTGGTCAGGGACCGGCCGCGGACCCAGTGCACGGCGAGGTCGCGGGTGAAGCGGCGGAAGGGGAACCCAGCGGTGTCGTACTGGCTCTCGGAGTACAGGACCAGCCGCTCCGGGTCCAGCGCCGCCTCGCCCCGCCGCGCCAGCTCGTCGTAGGAGGCCCGCACCGGGGTCAACGTGCCCGTCCAGTTGGCGCTGTAGCGCTCGGCCGCCTCGCCCAGCGCGGCGGCCACGGCGGCGTCGCGGCTGGTGAACGAGGTACCACCGCACAGGACGTCGTTGCGCCATGGCTGCCGGGCCGCGTTGGACATGTCAGCCACGTCGGCGGTGACGGTGTGCAGAGCCGCCGGCACGCTGGGGTGGTGGATGGTGTCCCGTAGGCCGACCACGATGCCGGTGCGGGGGCTGACCAGTGCCTTCGGGGTGGCCGCCCAGCCGGTGAGCAGTTCCGGCCCGAAGTACGCGGGGTGCGGGAGGACGGGGTGGACGGTCAGCGCCAGGCTCAGCGGGTCGGCTTCGAGCTCGGCGGACAGCAGCCGGCACGGGGCGCCGGCCAGCCACCGGGAGAGCTCGATGACCAGCACGTCGGCCATCCAGGCCAGCTCGGGTCCGGGCGGCACGTAGGCGTTTCCCCAGTAGGGCGCGGTGGCAAGCGCCGACCACAGCCGCGGGTCGGTGCTCGCGGACCGGCGGCGGTCGACCAGATCGGCGTGGTCCGCGGTGCGCCCCGGCACGACGAGGGGGCCGAGGACGCCGATACCGCGGTCGAGGTGGAAGCCGGCCCAGGGGACGCCGGCTGCCGCTGCCGCCGCCGCGGTCACGGCGACCCGGCTGGTGTCACCGGCGACCGTGGCCGTCACCACGAGGTCGACGTCGCCCACCTGCCCCGGCAGGCCCGGTCGCACCCTGCGGATGCCGCCGCGGACCATGGCCTCGCCGAGCGCGACGACCATGATCTCGTCGCCGTCGAGCAGCACCCGGGCACCGGCGGGGCGCTCCGGGCTCGCGGGCGCCTCGGGCCACCGGCCCCAGTGCCAGGACCGGGGCGCCGCGGCGGCCTCGGTCAGGCAGCCCTGCTCCAGCAGCGCGCCGAGGACGTCCGCGGCCACGGACGGGTCGGCGCAGCGGGCGGCGATTTCGGGGACGGTGGCGGCGCCGTCGCAGGCGCCGACGATCTCGGCCAGTTCGTCGGGCGGGAGCTCGATCTGGAGGACCTCGCCGCCAGGGGTCGTGATCAGGGACGTGTGGTCGGGCCCGCGGTGCAGTGTCAGGCCGACGATGTGCGCAGGCTCGGTCACCGGCACCTCCTCTCCGATCGGTGGTCCGTCTGGTCGTCCGGCGGTGCCCGGGGCCACGGTGGCACTGCTGCCCGACACCGCGGTGCCGCCCGGACCTGCCGTGCCGCCCTCCCGGGCGGGCGGCACGGCAGGCGTGACTGGCGTCACTTCCACGCGTACGCGGCAACAACGGAGATGTTGTTGTTGTGCGCGGCGTTGGCCGCCCCCGTGCGCACGAGCGTGGTCTTGCGGATCGAGACCTTCTTCATGGTTTGCTCACCTCCTCTCGGGGTGTCAGATGCCGCCTTGTCCCAGGGTCGGCGGCGGTGGCGGACGTGAAGGCCAGCTGGGCCTGACCTGTCAGGGGGTGGACGTAGTGCGCGGCCCGCACGTCGAAGACGGCGAGGATCAGTTCGGGGGTGAGGACGTCGGCGGGCCTGCCGCCGGCGACGACCCGGCCACCGTCGACGACGAAGATGCGATCGCAGTAGCTGGCGGCGAGGTTGAGGTCGTGCAGGCACACGACCGTGCTGACACCGAGGCCAGCGACCAGGTCGAGAACCTCGAGCTGGTAACGCACGTCCAGGTGGTTGGTGGGTTCGTCCAGCAGGAGCAGGCGGCTGCGCTGGACCAGCGCCCGCGCGATCAGGACCCGTTGCTTCTCCCCGCCGGACAGGGTGGCGAACGGGCGGTCGACGAGGCCGCCGACGACGCCCACCCGGCCCAGCGCCGCGGTGACGGCGGCGGCGTCCGCGGCGGTGTCCCGGTCGAAGGCCCGCTTGTGCGGGAGCAGGCCCATGGCGGCGATCTCGCGGGCGGTGAAGTCGAACTCCGTGGGCGTCTCCTGGACGACGACGGCGGTCCGCCGCGCCAGCTCACGCTCGCTCAGCGCCCAGGCGTCGTCACCGTCGACGGTGACCAGACCCGCGATCGGCCGGACCATCCGGTACACGGTGCGCAGCAGGGTGGACTTGCCGCTGCCGTTGGGCCCGACCAGACCGACGATCTCGCCGCCCTCGCAGTTCAGGTCGGCGCCGCTCAGGACGACGGCGTCGCCGAGACGTACCTCGATCCCGGCCAGTCGCAGTGTGGTCATCCGCCCCCCAGCTGCAGGCGGCGGCAGATGAGCCACAGGAAGAACGGGGCGCCGGCGACGGCGGTGACGACGCCCACCGGCAGCTCCTCCGGCGCGGCGACCGTGCGGGCGGCCAGGTCCGCCCAGACCAGGAAGACGGCGCCGCCGAGGGCGGCGACGGGCAGCACGCGCCGGTGGTCCGGCCCGACGAGCATCCGGCACACGTGCGGGACCATCAGCCCGACGAAGCCGATCCCGCCGCTGACGGCGACCATCACGGCGGTCAGCAGCGAGGCCAGCACGAACAGCTGCCGGCGCAGACGCTCCACCCCGACGCCGAGGCTGGTCGCGGACTCGTCACCGAGGACGAGCGCGTTGAGCCGCCGCGCCTGTGTCGCCAGCGCGATCGTGCCGGCGAGCACCGCGGCGGCGGGCAGCCCGAGATAGGACCACCTGGCCCCGCCGAGGCCGCCGAGCTGCCAGAACAGCACCGACCGCGCCTTGATCCCGTCGGTGTCCGCCCGGAAGATCAGGAAGCTTGTCACCGCCGTGAGCAGGTAGGACACCGCCACCCCGGCCAGCAGCAGGCGCAACGGGGAGATCCGCCCGGAGCGCTGCGCCATGGCGAAGACGAGCCCGAAGGCGGCGAGGGCGCCGAGGAACGCCGACACGGACAGCGAGTACACGCCGAACGCGGACCAGCCGAGCAGGATCACGGTGACCGCGCCGACCGAGGCACCCGAGGTGATACCGAGGATGAACGGGTCGGCGAGCGGGTTGCGGACGAGGGCCTGCAGGATCGTGCCGACGACAGCCAGGCCGGCGCCGACGACGACCGCGAGCAGCGCCCGGGGGAGCCGGACCTCCCACACGATCAGGTCGTGCGGGCCGCCCGCGCGTCCCAGGGCGCCGCCGGTCAGCCGGTCGGCGACGACCTGCCAGACGGTCACCGGCGGAATCCGCACCTGGCCCGCCGAGACCGAGACCACGACCGAGACGAGCAGGGCCGCGGCCAGGCCGAGCAGGACCAGCCCGAACCGGACGCGGGACGCGGGCGGCCGCGGCGCCGTGGCCGCCCCGGGCTCCGGCGGTGCGGTGTCGGTCGCCGGTGGCTGAGGCCCCGCTGGTAACCGTGTTCCCGTGAGCAGCTTCGTCCCCGGCACCGGTCTCAACCCCGGTCGCCGAGGTTCTCGACGATCGTCCGCAGCGCCTCGACGTTGCGGACTCCGAGCAGGAGCTGATGGTTGGGCACGATGAAGATCTGGTTGTTCCGGACCGCGTCGATGTTCCTGGCGGCGGGATGATTCTTGAGGCGGTCGATGAGAGGCTTCGCCTCGAAGCCCGAGCCGTCCCCGTAATCGATGGCCATCACGACCTCGGGATTGCGCTCGACGAGCTGCTCCCAGGTCACGTTGCCGAAGACACCGGAGACGTCGTCGAACACGTTCTCCGCGCCAGCGCTGTCCAGCAGCATCGTCGCGAGCGCGTCCTCGCCCTGCGTGCCGGGGACGTCCTCACCGGAGTCGTCGTACACGAACACCCGCGGCTTCGTGCCACGCCCGGCCGCCGTGGCCTCCAGCTCCTGCACCGTCGAGGTCATCTCCCCGATGACCCGGTCGGCCTGCTCCGTCGCCCCGAAGACGCTCGCCAGGCTGCGGATCTGCTCGTAGAGCGCCGGCCACGTCGGGCGGCCGTCGATGCAGTCCTGGCCGAGGACGAAGGAGGAAACGCCGTCGCCGCGCAGCGACTCGCGGCTGATTCCTCTTTCCTCCGCGAAACTGCTCTCCCGCCGGCTGACCATGAGCTCGGGGTCGACCGACAGCAGCAGCTCGCGGGTGATCCCGCCCCTGGTCGACAGGACGTTCAGCGACCGGTACGCCGCGGCCAGGTCCGCCCGGGGCTCGGTCTGGTTGAGGGTGGCCACCCCCACGATCCGCTCGGTGAGACCGAGGGTGAGCATCGTCTCGATGACGCTCTGTTCCTCGGCCACCACCCGCTTCGGCGCGGCCTCGTAGGTGGTGGTGACCCCGCAGTTGTCCACCGTCACCGGGAAGCCGGCGGTGGTGGCCGAGGGCGCCGACGCGGCCGCGGGATCCCCGTCACCGCCGCCATCGCCACAGCCGGCGGCGACGAGAGCGAGCGCGGGGACCAGCAGGAAAGCGGCCGTACGCCGCAGTAGGCTCAAGGGTAGATCCTCTCGGGGACGGATGTGCCAGGGCCGGTCGTCGTGCCGGGGCCGGCTGTGCGGGCGGCCGTCGGGACGGCCCCCTGCACGAGATGGCGGGCCAGGACGGGCCACAGCCGGCTCGTCGGCGGCAGCCGGCGGCGTTCCAGCGCCGCGATGCCGGTCAGGTGCTCGACCAGCACACGGTCCAGCCCGGACCGGACGAAGACGTTGCGGTACGCCTCTGAGCCGGCCATCCACAGCGGAAGCTGGACAAGCCGGGCGGGGTCGTGGAAGTAGCCGGCCTCGATCCGCGAGCGCCGGGCGGTTACGGCGCGGGCGAGGCGCAGGTGGGCCAGACCGAGCGGGCCGAGCCGGTCGTAGCTGATGTCGACGGCCACCACCTGCCCGCCGGGCCGGGTGCAGCGCCGCCAGTCGGTGACGGTGGCCTCGGGGTCGAGCATCGTCCAGAGCACGAGCTTGGCCACCGTGGCGTCGAAGTGCCCGTCCGGGAAGGGGAGCGACGAGGCGTCGGCCACGTGCAACTCCACCTTCAGGCCGGCCGCGTCCGCCTTGCGGCGGGCCTGTGTGAGCATCGACTCGGACGCGTCGACCCCGACCACCTCGTAGCCGAACGACGCGAGCAGCAGCGCCATCGACCCGGTGCCGCAGCCCACGTCGAGCACCCGGGCCGGCGGCGGGCCGAGGACGCGGTGCCACAGCAGCTCCCAGGCCCGGGCCTCGCCCGCGGTGTGACCGGAGGCGGTGATCCCGGCGTCGCCGCGCCAGACGTCGAACGTCGGGGCGGCGGCGTCCCAGTAGGCGCTGATGTCGGCGGACGCGAGGGGCCGCGCCGCGCCGCGCACCGTGTGCTGGGGGGGCACGCGCTGGGGGGGCACCGCGTGCTCGGGGGTCACCGTGCGCTTCGGGGTCTGCGTCATCCGTGTTCCTCCGCGAAGTCAACCTGAGTGGAGATCAGGTCGAGATAGGTTCCGCCGCGGGCGACGAGCTCGTCGTGGCTGCCGGTGGCGACGACCCGGCCGCCGTCGAGGACCACGAGCCGGTCCGCGCCGCGGATGGTGGACAGCCGGTGGGCGATCACCAGCGTCGCCCGGCCGTGGCGCAGGCGGGCCAGCGCCGCGGCGACCTCCGCCTCGCTGTGCGCGTCGAGGTTGGACACGGCCTCGTCGAGCACCACCACCGGCGCGTCGCGCAGCAACGCCCGGGCGATCGCGATCCGCTGCCGCTGCCCCCCGGACAGCAGGCCGCCGAGCTCCCCGGCCGCGGCGCCGTAGCCCTCGGGCAGCGCGGCGATGAAGTCGTGGGCGCCGGCGTCCCGCGCCGCCTGTTCCACCGCGGCGTCGGTCGCGTCCGGCCGGGCGAGCCGGATGTTCTCCCGCACCGAGAGGTTGAACAGGTGGACGTCCTGCGGGACGTGGGTGACCGCCTCGCGCAGCATCGCCTGGGGCAGGTCGCGCACGTCCTGGCCGCCGACCAGGATGCGTCCGGAGTCGACGTCCCAGAACCGCATCAACAGGTGGGAACACGTGCTCTTACCGGCCCCGGAGTGCCCCACCAGGGCGACGGTCTCACCGGGGGCGACGGTGAAACTGACCTCGTGCACCGCGTCGACACCGGTGCCGGGATAACGGAAGGTGACCCGCTCGAAGGCCACCCCGGGCGCCGGCGGCAGAGCCGGGGCCGCGGTGGCGCGGTCCTCGACGGGGGCCTCGGTCGTCAGGATCGACTCGATCCGGGCGGCGGCGGCCAGGATGACGTCCAGCTCCCGGGTGGTGTCGACGACGGCGAAGATCGGGACGAACGCCGCCAGCGCGAGGACGACGGCGACCGACAGCAGGTGGCGCGGCAGCTCCCCGGTGCTCACCAGGTGGGCTCCGGTGGCCAGCACGGCGACGAGCCCGACGAAGGAGAGCAGGTCGGTGACCGCCTGCTCGGTGCCCGCCCGGCGGCCGTGCACCGTCTTGGCCGCCGACAGCACACCCTCCCGCCGCGCCAGGTTGGTCAGCGCCCGCTGCCCGGCGTTGTGCGCGAGCAGCTCCCGCACGCCCTGCACGGTGTCGACGACGTCGGCACTCAGCTCCCCGAGCGAGTCCCGCAGCTGGGTGGCCGTCGCCTCGGACCGGCGGCGCAGCCACCGCGGCACGGTGAGCAGCCCGACCAGCGCCGGGAGGAGGGCGACGGCGAGCTCCCAGCGCATCACCGCGAGCGTGGCGAGTGCGGCCGGCGGCACGGTGGCGGCCACGACGACCGGGCTGAGGGTGTGGGCGAAGAAGCCTTCGAGCTGCTCGACGTCGGAGATCGCCGAAGCGCCCAGGTCGCCGGTCCGGCGCCGCTGCAGGCCGCCGGGCGCCAGCCGCTCGAACGCGTCGTAGATCATCCCCCGGACGGTGGCGAGCACCCGGAACGCGCCCACGTGGGCGAGCTGGCTGTCGGTCCAGGCGAGCACCGCGGCCGCCACCGCGAGCACGCCCAGCACGGCGATCCCCGGGTGAAGCTCGGAGCCGGGGGTGCCGGTCACCGCGCGCCCGACGAGCCAGGCACCGGTGGCCGCCGCGCCGAGGGTGGCGAGCTGGTGGGCGACTCCGGCGGTGACCGCGACGGCGAAGATCCCGCGGTGGGGGCGCAGGAGCGCGACCAGCGGCCGCAGCCGTGCGCCCCGGCCCGCGGCCGCCGCCTCGGACGTCCCAGGCTCGGCGGCTGGGGTGAGCTCGGTGTCCGCCGCGAGCTCAGTCATGGTTCCCCTCCTTGAGGACCGCCACCGGAACCGGCCCGCCGGCACCGTTTCTGCCTGCACCGGTGGCGCTGGCACCGGTAGCGCCGTCGCCGGCTCCGTTGCCGGCGCCGCGCCCCGCCGACCGCTGGGCCGCGACCAGCCGGGCATACGGGCCGTCCGCCCCGAGGAGGTCGTGGTGGGCTCCGTGCTCCACCACCGCGCCGCCCTCCATCACGACCACCCGGTCGGCGGAGGCGACGGTGGACAGCCGGTGCGCGATCACCAGGCAGCTGCGCCCGGCCCGCAGGCGTGTCAGCGCCTCCTGGACGTCCGCCTCGACCGCGCCGTCGAGGCTGGAGGTGGCTTCGTCGAGCACGAGGACCGGCGCGTCACGCAGCAGAGCCCGTGCGACGGCGATCCGCTGCCGCTCACCGCCGGACAGGGTGAGCCCGCGCTCGCCCACCAGTGCGTCGTATCCGCCGGACAGCGCACTGATGAAGCTGTGCGCGCCGGCGGCCCGGGCCGCGGCCAGCACCTGCTCGTCGGTGGCATCCGGCCGGCCCAGGACGATGTTGTCCCGGACGGTGCCGTGGAACAGGTAGGTGTCCTGGGAGACGACGGCCACCGTCGACCGGATCTCCTCGGCCGACAGGGTCGCGATATCGGTCCCGCCCAGGCGGATGACACCCGCCGTCGGCTCCTGGAAGCCGAGCAGCAGGCCCACCAGGGTCGTCTTGCCGGCGCCGGAACGCCCGACGACGGCCACGGTCTCGCCCACCCCGACGGCGAAGCTGACCCCACGCACGGCCGGCTCGGACCGGCTCGGGTAGGTGAAGTCGACACCCTCGAACGCCAGAGCCGAGGCCGGGGCCAAAGCCGGAGCCGGGG
>NZ_CDXDOR010000157.1:0-11073 GCF_978021225.1 Frankia sp. CeTa3Moorea
AGGACGGGGGCATCGGGGCGGGAGCGTCGTGGCGAGGGGCGTCGTGGCGAGGGGCGTCGTGGCGAGAGACGTCAGGCAGGCGACGGGTGGGGCGTGGCAGGGCGGGCGAGCGGGCGAGCAGGACGACCCCGCCCACGACCAGCAGGGCCGCCACCGTGACACCCGTGATAACCCCGGGGGTGTCCGGGGCGGGTACCCCGAAGACGAGCACGGCGAGGGCGTAGGAGACCGTCGGATTGGTGATGTTCATGGCGGTGACGGTCGGTGCGAGCGGACCCACGGCGAACGCCATCTGCCCGAGTACGAGGCTGGCTATCGTGACTCCGCCCAGGGCGTAGGCGAACCAGTGGGTCGCGGTGGTACCGATCCCCTCGTTCAGGGTCTCGTCGGTGGCCTGCTTCATCAGCAGGGCGCTCAGCGCGAAGAACAGCCCGGCGCCGACTCCGAGCATCGCCGCACGCATCGCTGGTCGCCGGCCGCGGGAGAACACCGTCAGTGTCGCCGCGAGGGCAATGATCGCGAGGATGGTCAGCACCAGCCGGTATTCGTCCAGGGGCGCATGGGCGGGGAGGCGTCCCTGGACCGTGAGGAGCAGCGCGAGGCCTACGCAGATCGATGCCGCCGCCCACCATGCTCCCCGCGCCATCCGCAGATGGGTGCGGGCCAGGCCCAGCGGGAGCGCGAACAGTAACTGGGTGACCATGAGGGGCTGCACCTCGGCGAGGGAACCAAGGTGCAGGGCGAGCGCCTGGGTGAAGAACCCGGCGACGTTCGTCAGCCAGCCCAGCAGCCACATAGGCTCGCGTGCCAGGTCGACCAGATGCCCCATCCCGGGCAGCGCGTGCGCCCGGTCGTCACGGGCGGCGAACCGGCTGCGTCCGGCGGCGCGTTGTTGCAGAGCCGCGGACGACGCGAGCAGGAACGCGGCGCACAGGGCCAGCGGGATGAAGAGCAACACGGATCGTTCGGTCCGTCAGGTGGAGCCGGCCTGCGGGGCGGCTGCCGGCGGGCGGCCGGACGCGCTGACGGGATGGCGGCCGCCCTGCGCGGGCGTACTCATCGGGCTGGGTGCCTCGCCGGGGAGCGTCGGAGACAGCAGAGACAGCAGAGACAGCGGGACCGCCGGGACCCGGTGTACGCCGCCGAGCGGCCGGTCGAGCCGCCGTGGTGCATTGCCTGGACCGCGCATGTTGGACACGATGGCCGTAATGTACCGGCCCGGGGAACCGGATGTGGTGTATCCCGGCTGGTGGGCGCCGGTGTGATCCGAGCGGGAACGTCCTGCTCGCTGGGCCTCGGCGTAGCTGTCTCACACCCCCGGTCCACGGAAGCGGGATCGCTCCAGACCGACAGGAGCGCGGCCGGTCGGCCGACCGGCCGTAAGCGTTCTACGCCCACGGCGGCAGCGACACCACCGGCGCCGTGCGCGGCGTCGAGACGATTACCGCCAGGCTGAAGTAGAAACGCCTGCGCGAGTCGTTTTCGCCTGCCATGTGGAAAAGATTTCCGTCGGCGACCGGTAGGGTCCGACACGGGTCGGGTGGACGGCCGCCTGCTTGACGTGGCATGGCGGCGATGCAATTTTTTATGACGCCCGGAACCGAATGGGACCGGTGGGACCGGTGCCGTGCGTGTCGTCAATTTCCGCCCCGGGCACGCGGTTTTCTTTCCGCTGCCCGACCCGATTCGGAGGTGCGCTTGTGCGTCACTCTCTTCGTAGGCTCGCCGTGGGATCCTGCATTGCGAGCACCGTGCTGACCGGAACGTCGCAGATCTCGGCGACCGCGGCGACCGCGGCGACCGCGGGGCCGACGGCGTCGACGGGGCCGGTACCCGCGCCCGCCCCGGGTTCCGCGGTCGCCGCCGCGGCCGGCGCGGATGGCCTGCGGGACAGGAGTTCCCCAGCCGGTACCACGAAATCCGCGCGGGTGTGTTATTTTGAGACCAGGGGCGACTACGTACACGTCTCCAGTTCCGCTCACGAGGCGTCCGGACACGGCTGGTGGGTCAACATCGACTGCGACGTCACCAGGGCGGTCGTCACCGTCCAACCGCAGGAGTACTACAGCGACGGCACGTGGCGGAACGTCGGCACGGTGGGCCGGTCGACGGTGAAGTCCGGCGGTGGCGCCGGGAACCGGGCGACCGGGCGGGGCCACTGCAGGAGTAGCAGGCTGACGGGGTGGCGTAGCGTCATCGACGTGGATCTGGTCGGCGTGCCCGACGACCCGAACAAACTCGTCACGAAGGGTCGGAACATCAGGTGCCGGCGGTAGTACACGAGGGTGACGCGGCCGGGCCCGCCGGCACCCTGTTCGTCTCCCTGTACAGCGAGCTGGCGGTGCACCCGTGAGCGGGATCCCTTCGTCGCATCCTCACGCCTCCGGCGGCCTGTGGGGGATGAACGACGCTGGGCAGGACCGGCCGGCCGTCGCCGGGGCGTCGCCGTCCCGTGCCGCCTACGGACACCCGCCGTGGGAAGTCTGTTGCAGGACGCCGGCTGGTTCGCCGACTGCGTCCCGCGGCACAGCACACGGGTGCGGGTGACGGTGGACGGTGGGCAGGACCCGGCCATCCGTTCCGCCGCCCCCGCGATGCTTGACTGGCTGCGTAAACTCGACCAGCACGTCTTCTCGGATGACTCGTTCTCCCCGGCGAACGACGACCATCCGGTGCTGGAATCCGCCGTCGTCGACGAACTGTGGCAGGGACCTGCTCGGACCGGGTTACCTTCCAGGGAGCCCTCGCCGAGTGGACGTTGGGCGCGTTGGGCTGGCTGGCCGCCTTGCTCGCCGAGGCGAGTGCCCGGCACGGGGCCGGCACCCCGCTACTGATGACCGCCACCCGATCGACGAGTCGAACGGGTTGAACTCCCTGGCCGGGGTGACCGCTATCCGGCGCGCCGATATCGTCCGGGTATGGCCATCGCCGTGCAGTTTATCGTCGCTATAGTGCTGGAGATCACTGGAACGCTGGCGCTCCGGGAGACCAGCGGGTTCACTCGACTCTGGCCGACCCTGATGGTCTGTTTCTGCTATCCACTGTCATTTTTTTTCGTGTCTCGAGTATTGCAGCATCTGGAGATCGGTTTCACTTACGCGGTGTGGTCCGCGGCCGGCACCGCGGCCATGGCCGTCATTGGCGCGGCCGTCTTCGGCGAGTCGATGAACGCGGTGAAGATCGCCTCGCTGATCCTCGTCATCGTCGGCGTGGTCGGTCTCCAGTTCGGCGGTGCCCACCGCTGACCGGCTGGTAGCGGGTTCTCCGGTTGGTCAAAGCGCAGGTAGTTATACTAAGAACCGCCATCGCGTTCCGGTGTCGGTTGTGCCTCTGTCTGAGCTGCTGGTGAGGCCGGTGCGGTGGGACGGGGTGCGCGGCGACAGGCCGAAGGGGGGGGACGGTGAAGGTCGTCTCGGTGGTGAATTACAAGGGCGGCGTCGGGAAAACCACCCTGACGGCCAACATCGGAGCCGAGATCGCTCGGCGCGGCAAGCGGGTCCTACTCGTGGATCTTGATCCGCAGGCGAGTCTGACGCTTTCGTTCTATCGCCCCGAGCAGTGGCGCGAGTACCTTCAGCCGCACCGTACGATCAAGCACTGGTTCCAGTCGTGGCGGCCGCGAGGGAAACTCCGGGACCCGTTGGAACTGGTGGACACCCCCGCGAAGGCCAACTTTTACATCGGGGCCAACGGACGCCTCGACATCATCGCGTCTGATCTGACACTGAGCGACGTTGAGGAAGATCTGGTGGTTGCCGCGCACCGGGAGATCGGTGCCCGGAGCAGCAAAGACTTACTGCGCGTGTTCGGGCGGCTGCGTGACGCGTTAACACAGATCCCGTCCGGCGACTACGAGCTCGTTTTGATCGACTGCCCACCGAGCTTTGGCATGCTGACTCGCTCGGCCATCGTCGCGAGCCAGTTCGTGGTGATCCCGGCGAAGCCGGACGAGCTTTCAACCGTGGCGATCGAACATTTTATGGACCGCTTTGATCACTTCAAGGGAGCCTACAACGGGACAGCGGAGCGAGTTCGTTCGCTGGGACCTCAGGACCGCGTTTCCGCTGTCATCCTCGGTATCGTCTTCACGATGGTCCGCTACCAGGGTAAAGGGCCGATCCTGGCCGAACAGAACTTCATCGACAGGCCCCGCGCCGGGGTACCTGCATTTGGTACCCTGATTCGGGAGAACCACAGATTCTATGCGGATGCGGCCGGAGAGAGTCTACCCCTGGTGTTGTCCGACCGCGCTCCCGAAAAAAACGTTGCGGAGATGCGTGCCCTGGTGACCGAGATAGTCCGCAGGATCGGAGAGTCCAACCGTGTCTGACTTCGCGGCTGGCCTCGCCAGCCTGGTGCTTGAACAGGTGGCGCGACTTGTCGGGCGGCTGGAACCGGCGCAGATACGTGATCTGACGGAGGGGCGGGCTCAGCTGGCCGTAATCCGTGCCTCTGGCGTAGCGGTCCAGCCGGCCGGCGTGCCGGGCGGCGCCGATGAGCTCTCGGTCGCCCCGGTGGCCGGGCCGGCCGAGGCGTTTGAGCGTCCACGTCGGCGCTCGCCCGGTGCCGACGTGGACGTGGAGGCCACGCGGACCGCCATCATGGCGATGTCCAGTCGAGACGAGGCGGCCAGGTATGTGGCGGCGATCGGGACCGTGGCCGCGTTGCGGGGCTTGGCTGGCGGGCTCGGCGTGCGGCTCGCGTCGAAGGAGCGCAAGGCCGACATCATCCGCAAGATCGTCGATTCCACGCTCGGGGTGGAGCTCACTGCCCGGGCGATGCGAGAGAGGGATACCGCGGAATGACACAGATCGGCGCGGCGGCTCCGAGCCCGCCGACGGTACAATCGCTGCGCGGATTGTTCGAAAGCTTCGAAGCATATCGCACTCCGTCGGATGACGACTTCAGCTCCGTGTTCGCGTCCGGCCTCGTGGTGCCGGACGCGAACACGCTGATTAATCTCTATCGGTACAGCTCCGAGGCACGTGACAGCCTCCTGGCGGTGCTGGCCAATCTCGGTGACCGTCTCTGGGTCCCCTATCAGGTAAAAGCCGAGTTCTGGTCGGTGCGCGACGGCGTGTTGCGCGATCCCCGGGGTACGTCGGCGCTTACCGCCGATCTGGACAAACTGCGAGCCCGGGCCGAGCAGCTGCTCAGCGAATGGGCGAAGGGCAGATCGCTCTCTCCCCAGGAGACGGAGGAGCTGCGCACCGACATAGACGCTGGATTCGACGGGGCGATAGAGCGCGTCGCGGAGTTCGATGCGGATGGTGTGCGTTACCTGGAGGACTCCGCGAGCGACCCGGTCGTGATCGCCCTCGGCCGCATCCTTGCCGGGAAGGTGGCGGAGGAGCCGGCCCCGGACGTGCTGGCGAAGCGTATCGCCGAGGGCCACCAGCGTGTTCGGGACGAGGTTCCGCCCGGCTATAAGGACAAGGGTAAGCCAGGAGACGCCCCGGTGGGGGACTACCTTGTCTGGTGCGAACTCTTGGACGAGGCGAAGACGCGCGGTTGTGACGCCCTCTTCGTGACCAGCGACGTCAAGGAGGACTGGTGGCGCCGGGTACGGGAGGCACCCCGAGGGCCGCGGCCGGAACTGGTGCGCGAGATGAGGGCGGTCACGGGCCGCATGCTTTTCATGGTGCAGCCCGACGCTCTGCTCGAACGGGCGCGGACGCTCCTTGATGTCGTCGTCTCCGAGTCGTCCCTGGAGAACGTCGAACGGGTCCAGCAGATCGAGGCACGGCTGGTCGGCGACGGCTGGACCGCCAATGCGGTGGCAGCCGTACTGGATAGGCTGTCCGGCGAGGCCCCGGTGCAGGCGAGAGTAGTGCGGCGGGCCGCCGAGCTGGGTGGATTCATCAGCCGTGCAGATGTCTACCGAATAGCGGAGTACGACGCGGAACGCAGCCTCCGTGGGTTTACCCGGCCGGTGCGACGTATCGTCCAGGTGTTCCAGGACCGGGGCCTGATTCCCGACGGAGTCGACGATCTCCTCGAGACCAGCTACGACGAGGAGACCGTCGGGCTCGCGACCGGCTTCACCGTCCCAAGGTCTGTTCTGCCGTTCGTACTCGAATGGGCGAACCCGGACGACTCGGAGGACTGAGGCGCTCCTGCTCCTCGTTGCCCTGCGAAGCGCGAGCCCGCGCATCGTCGGGGCTGTGGTCGCGTCGCGCGATCCAAAATTCTAGCATGGCCACGATGCAGACGTGCTGGTTGTGACAGCACCGCCGTTCCGGCGAGCTTGTCAAGAGCCTAGGCCGGCGAGGTCTCGGCGCGGTTCGCGAAGGCCTGCTCGCGGGGCCACACGACGACTGCTGCCCGGTGGTACCAGCGGTCGAGCGTGTTGCCCCAGTTGCCCATGTAGCCCTCGTACTCCGAGGAGTAGGGCTCGAGGTCGTCGGATCCGGTGGATGCGCACACCTCGTCCTCGCTCACGTCCAGCGAGACCTCTTCCAGCCGGGTGCCCTCCGGGCCGGTCCAGTGCGTGAGCGTGACCTCGGAGACAAGCAGCTCCTCGACCTGGTACTCGACGTCGTCCTCGCCCGAGTCGTCGTAGTCGTCCTCGTCGTAGTCGTCCTCGTCGTCCTCGTCGTAGTCGTCCCAGTACCGTCCTCCTCGGTGCCCGAGGTCTTCATTCACCTCGTAGGCGTTGTGCGTCGTCTTGACATCGGCGAGCGCGAGCACGGTTTCGTACCCCGCCCGTTCGGCCGCGGCCCGCAGCAGGGACACGCGAGCGGCGTCGGCGCCCTTCAGCCCACTCCAGCCCAGCGCGCGCGGGGTGTACTCGTGGTCGAGGAGGTAGACGAGCCGGTTCGGTGGGTCGGCCGCGCCTCTGCCGTAGCGGCTGGCCACGGGCGTGCCGAAGTGCTCGCGAAGGAAGCCGGCCAGCTCGGCGGTTGCTCCCTCGTCGCCCTCCGGCAGGGCGGTGTCCCCGCGCAGCAGGAGGTTGTAGGTGAGCGCGATCCGGTACCCCGACCGCACCGCGGCGACCTCGTGCCGGCAGTCGGCGTAAAAGGCGACCAGCGACAGGTCCGTCTTCGAGCCCCGGTAGGCCATCTTCTCGTCGAGGTGGCGCACCACGAGCTCGCCGCCGGTGTGGCTGGAGGGTAGTACCACCACCAGAGTGCCGATCATCGCGTAGTCCTTCTCGCTGTCCTGATGGGCGCGGAAGAACTGGCCCGGCTCGTACACCAGGAGCGCATGGAGGTCGGCCGTCAGCTCGGCGGCGATCGGCAGGCCCAGCTCGTCTTTTGCCGTCGTCAGAAGAACGTCGAGTGCCTTGTCGTCCCACTGGGCGTGGACGAGGTGCTTCGGGATCTCCCAGGTGTCGCGGACGCCCGGGTCGGTCAGCGTCTCCTCGCCGCGGCCGAACCGGGCGGGCTGGCCGAGGCCGAGCAGCTCGCGGGCCTGCTCGGGCCGGACTGGAAAGGCCACGGGCCCGACGCCCTCGACTTCGAGGCTCAGGTCATCCCTACTCGCTGTCAGTCCCACGCTGAACGTGGTCTCCGCGTCGCCGCGCAGCATCCTCGCCAGCCGGTCACGCGCCACGGTCGCCATTGCCCGTGCCCTCCAATATCCCCAGGAAGCGGTACCTCTCGCAGAAATCTAGAGGGCTGGGCGCACTCGACCGGTGTCGGTACCCAGTCGTCGCAGCCGTCGATCGTGCACCCCCACTGGAGGAGTATCGTACGGCGGTTGGCGACGCTCACGGCTATGGGATCAAACTAGTATCGTTCTCCTACGGAAGCTGTTGTCGATCAAGTAGGTCGGATCGTGCTGCCCAAGTTCATCCGCGAGGCGCTGGGCCTGCTCCCGGGTACGAAGGTGGACATCTCGCCTTACGGCGCTGGTGTGCAGGTTGCGAACCAGACCTGTCGGACCCATCGGGCATCGTGGCGGTATGCCCACCTCCGCTCACGAGACGCCGCTCGAGCTGCTCCGGCTCGACTCGTCCCTGCCCGACTGGGTGCAGACCGAGCTCCTCGGCGACGACGCCCCCGCCTTCGACCACGCGCGCCTGTACGACCCCAACGTCCGCCCGCACACTTTCCAGGCCGACGCGATGGTCCTGTACTGCGACCCGGACGACAGGCCGGTGCGAGGCACCGTCTACGAGGTCCAGCGTGGCCGTGACCTCCGCAAGCTGGGGTCCTGGAAGCTCTATGTCGGGCACCTGGAGGCCGAGTTCCAGGTCAAGGCCTCGCTGGTGGTGTTCACCCCGGATCCGGCGGTCGCCCGCTGGTATCGCGACCAGATCGCCGGGGACACCCGCAGCGGCGTGCGGCTGTACCCCCGGTTCTTTACTGCTGCCGACGTGCCCCTGGTCGCTGACGCGGAGCTGGCGGCGGCCCGCCCGGCGCCGGTGCTGCTCGCGGCGATCTGCCACCTCGACGATGTCAAGATCGACGTGATGTTCCCGGCGCTGCTGGCGGCGCTGGACGTGTTGGAACCAGGCAAGAAGATCTTTTATGATGACGTGACAGTGGGTCGGTTGCCCGAGGCAGCCCGGGCCCGATGGGAGGCCTTCCTCATGACGACGATCCTCGGCCGGGCGTTACCACAACGAGCGCTACAACGAGATCGACGCCCGCGCTGAGGCCCGTGGCGAGGCTCTTGGCGAGGCCCGTGGCGAGGCGAGGTCGGTGCTGCTGGTGCTGGAGAGCCGCGGCGTGCCGGTGCCTGGCGCGGTCCGCGAGCGGATTCTCGCCTGCGTCGACACCGACCAGCTGGACCTGTGGCTTCGCCGCGCGGCCATCGCGGCCACCATCGACGACGTCACCCGGGACTGGCCGCACGGGGCCGATGCCAGGGTGGGGCCGATGCCAGGGTGGGGCCGATGCACGCGGCGAGGTCGACCGGCCGGTGCCGACACTTCGCCTGGTGAGGGACGGCTCGCGGCGGCGCCAGTGCGGCCCTGTGCGGCGAGCAGTTCCCGGATCCACTTGATCGCGTGGCGGCCGAGTTGTGGGGAGTAAGGCACGGTTCAGGGGCCGTAGACCGTGCTCAGGTCCCCCAAATTCACCGGCTGACGGATCGCCGCCACCTTGATGTGGCGATTTATCCTGTATCGTCCCCAATGGCGTCATGCGCGGGGTGCCCCGGGGGACCGGGGAGAATCGGGAAGCCGGTGAAGGTCCGGCACGGGCCCGCCGCGGTAACCGGGAAGTCGCCGTCCATGCGCGCCGCGCAGCCACTGGGTCCTCGGGCCTGGGAAGGCGGACGGCCGGCGTTGATCCGGAAGTCCGAAGACCGGCCCCGCATCGACGCCGCCCGTCGTCGTGCGGGCGGCCGGACAGCGGGAGCCTGCCATGCCTACCGACAGCTACCCTACCGACAGCTACCCCACGAACCTCCACCCCACGAACCTCCACCCCACGAACCTCCACGATGTCCTGCACCGGCGGCGCGACGTGCGCGGCCAGTTCACCGGCGGGCCGATCCCCGCCGACGTGCTCGACCGGGTGCTCGGGGCAGCACACGCCGCGCCGAGCGTCGGCCTCAGCCAGCCCTGGGACTTCATCCTCGTCACCGACGAGCGGTCCCGGCGGGACTTCCACACCCACGTGCGCCGCGAGCGCGCCGTCTTCGCCGCGACCCTGACCGGTGAGCGTGCCGCCCGGTTCGCCCGGATCAGGATCGACGGCATCCTGGAGTCGTCGTTGTCGCTGGTCGTGACCTACGATCCGCACCGCGGCGGGCCGGCGGTGCTGGGTCGGCACGCCATCGCCGACGCCGGCCTGTACTCGGTGTGCCTGGCGATCGAGAACCTGTGGCTCGCCGCGACCGCCGAGGGTCTCGGGGTGGGCTGGGTGTCGTTCTACCGGGAGCCGTTCGTTCGTGACCTGCTCGCCATCCCCGCCTACATCCGGCCTGTGGCGTGGCTCTGCCTCGGGCCGGTGACCCACCTCGAGCACGTTCCCGACCTCGAACGCCACGGCTGGGCCCGGCGGCGTCCCCTCGCCGACGCCGTCCACGCCGAGCGCTGGGGCGCGATGCCGTCCGGGGGCGCGATGCCGTCCGGGGGCGAGTGGCCGTCCGGGGACGGTGCTCCCGCTGATCCTGGAATCGACGGGCCAGCGGGTGTCTAACACTTGTTAGACTTGAGGCATGACTGTGGTGAGCCTGCGGGATCTCAGCCATGCCGTGGGTACCTGGGTTGACCGTGCGCACGCGGGAGAATCGATCATCATCACTCGCAACGGACGACCGTGGGCGAGGCTGGTGCCCGAACTGACGCAGACGGGCAGTGACTACCTGGACCAACTCGTTGCCGAGGGGCGCGTTACCCTCTCCACCGCGGGCCTGGCTGATCTCCCCGAACCGACGTCCACGGGCAGCTGGGACGGCCGTGACTCCGCGGACGTGGTGGCGGAGCTACGCGGGGAATCTTCTTGAATTATCTAGATTCCAGGGCATTGGTGAAGTTGACCCATCCGGAGAGTGAGACGCGTGCGCTGCGCTCCTGGCTTGCCGTGCGGCCAGGCGTCGCGGTGTCGTCTGCGCTTGCGATGCTCGAAGTGACCCGAGCGTTGCGCTGCAGCGACCCCGCCGCTCTTCCCCGTATCCCTGACGTCCTGTCGCGGATCACGCTCGTGCCCATCGACCAGCCGATCATGGTCTCCGCCGCGGCCTTGACGGATCCGTTGCTGCGTTCGCTGGATGCCCTGCATCTCGCGACGGCGCTCCGGCTCGATGCGCCGTCATTGGTCTTCGTCAGCTACGACAAGCGCCTGTCGACCGCCGCCGCCCAGGAAGGCCTGACCGTTGCTGTGCCCGCCTGAGGCGGGGACCGGGCTCGCTACCCATCGGAGCCTGGGGGTGCGGACCGGGACGTCGTGCGTCAGGAGCAGCGCGACGGTCACCAGGGTCCGCCGCCGCGGCGTCAGCTCGGCGTAGGCCTCGCCGCCGGGGGGGAGCGGATCCACCGCCGTGCGCGGGCCCGTTCACGGATTCGGCCCGGCGGTCGAGAGCGCGCCGTGCAGGAACAGGTCCACCAGTTCCCCGGTGGTCAGCAGCTCGGGGGCGTCTGCCCGGCCGGCAGGGCCGATGCTGGGGCTGGGGCTGGGG
>NZ_CDXDOR010000158.1:0-10856 GCF_978021225.1 Frankia sp. CeTa3Moorea
GCCCTTGTGGGCGGGCGGGGTCGGTTGGCGCAGCGGGCCGTTGTCGTTGCCGGGTCCGTGGAGGAGGCCCGGGCCGGGTTGGGCGCGTTGGCGGTGGGGGAACCGGCGGGCAACGTGGTGACCGGTCGGGCGGACTCGGTCGGGAAGGTCGTGTTCGTCTTCCCTGGCCAGGGTTCGCAGCGGGCCGGGATGGGACGGGATCTGTGCGAGCGGTTCCCGGTTTTCGCGGCTGCGTTTGGTGAGGTCTGCGCGCTTCTGGACGAGCGGTTGGCGGGTGCGGTCGCTCATCCGGTGCGTGAGGTGGTCTTCGGGTCGCCGAACGGGCTGCTGGATCAGACGGTTTTCACGCAGGCTGGCCTGTTCGCGGTCGAGGTGGCGCTGGTCCGGTTGTTGGGGTCGTGGGGTGTGAAACCTGATGTGGTGATGGGCCATTCGGTCGGGGAGGTCGCTGCGGCGTATGCCGCGGGGGTTCTGTCGTTGGAGGATGCCTGCACGGTGGTGGCCGCGCGGGGCCGGCTGATGCAGGCCCTCGAGCCTGGTGGGGCGATGATCGCCGTGAACACCACTGAGGATGAGGTGCGGTCCTGTCTCGGCGGTGGTGTCGATCTGGCTGTTGTCAACGGTCCCGATTCTGTCGTGCTGTCCGGTGACGAGGAGCCGGTGCTGGCCGCTGCCGAGCGTCTGCGTGCGGAGGGCCGCAAGGTCCGGCGGCTGACTGTTTCGCACGCTTTCCATTCCGCGCGGATGGAGCCCATGCTCGCGGACTTCGGTACCGCTCTCGCGGGCATTTCCTGGGGCCCGGCGCAGGTGCCGGTCGTCTCCACCCTGACCGGCGAGATCGTCGCCGGGGATGTGCTGGCGTCGGCGGAGTACTGGGCCGCCCATGCGCGCCGTCCGGTCCGGTTCCACGACGGTGTTCGGGCTTCCGGCGGTGAGCTGTTCGTCGAGGTCGGTCCCGGCGCGGCCCTCTCCGGGCTGCTCGCCGAGGTCGCACCCACTGTCCCGGTCCTGCGGGACGGGCGACCCGAGACCGAAACCGTCCTGACCGCGGCCGGTGAGTTGTTCGTCCGCGGCCTCGACGTCGACTGGACCGCCACCCTCCGGGACGGCGACACCGGCGCCGGCGTCGACCTGCCGACCTACGCCTTCGAGCACCGGCACTACTGGCTGCCGCCGGCCCGGAACGCGGACGCGACGGCGCTCGGCCAGGCGGAGGCCGGCCACCCGCTGCTCGGGGCCGTGGTGCCGCTGCCGGACAGCGGCAGGCTCGTGTTCACCTCCCGGCTGTCGCTGCACACCCACCTGTGGCTGGCCGACCACACCGTCGGCGGCATCGTCCTCGTCCCCGGCACCGGGCTGCTCGAACTGGCCGTCCGGGCCGGAGACGAGACCGGCTGCCCGCTTGTGCGCGAGCTCGTCATCGAGGCGCCGCTCGTGGTGCCCGACCGGGGTGGCGTGCGGGTGCAGGTCGGCGTGTCCGGCGCTGGCGAGGACGGCACCCGGACGGTCGAGATCTACTCGGCGCCGGACGACGGGTCGGCCTGGACCCGGCACGCCAGCGGTGTCCTCGCCCCGCCGGCTCCGTCCGCCCCGGTCGCCTCACCGCAGCTCTGGCCGCCGGCCAGCGCGCAACCGATCCCCCTGGATCCGGCCGGTTTCTACGCCGAGCTCGCCGAGCGGGGCTACGCCTACGGCCCGGTGTTCCAGGGCCTGCGGGCGGCATGGCGCGACGGCGACGACGTCTACGCCGAGGTCGCGCTGCCGGAGAGCGAACGTGAGCCGGCCGCCCGGTTCGGCCTGCACCCGGCCCTGCTCGACGCCGCGCTGCACACCGACGCGCTCGCCCAGACCGGGGACGGCGCGAACGTGCTGCCGTTCGCCTGGACCGGCGTTCGGCTGCACGCCGCCGGCGCAACGACACTGCGGGTCCGGGTGACGCCGTCCGGCTCCGACGGGCTCACGCTGGAGGCGGCCGACGAGACCGGGCAGCCGGTGCTGAGCGTGGAGACGATCGCGTTCCGGCCGGTCGACGTCGGCCGTATCGACGCCGGCAGCCCGGTCCTGAACGCGCTGTTCCAGGTGACCTGGACCGAGCACCCGGAGGCCGCCAGCCGGCCCGCCGAGGTGGTGGCGCCGGTCCGGGTCGGCACGCCGGACGAGGTCACCGCGCTGGCCGGCGCCGCTCCCGCGGTCGCCGTGCTGGAGGCTGAGGGCGACGACGCCCGCGACCTGGTCGGCCGGGTGCTGACCGTCGTCCGTGCCTGGCTGTCCGGCGCTGGCGGGCTGGTGGACTCCCGGCTCGTCGTCGTCACCCGCAGTGCGGTGCCGGCCGGGCCCACGGCCGCGCCCGACCTGGCCGCGGCGGCGGTCTGGGGGCTGCTCCGGGCGGCTCAGGCCGAGCACCCGGACCGGCTCGTCCTGCTCGACCTCGACGAGCAGCCGGTCGACGCCGTCCTGGGCCGGGCCCTGGCCACCGGCGAGCCGCAGGTGGCCGTCCGTGGAGACGCCCTGCTGGTGCCGCGCCTGGCCCCCGCCCCGGCGCCGGGGACGCCGCCGGCAGAGACGCCGCCGGCAGAGACGCCGGTGACCGTGCGCAGCGGCGGCACGGTGCTGGTCACCGGCGGCACCGGTTCGCTTGGGCGGCTGGTGGCCGAGCACCTCGTCACCCGGCACGGCGTTCGGCACCTGCTCCTGGTCGGCCGCCGTGGCTCGGATGCCCCCGGTGCCGACGAGATCGCCGGCCGGCTGCGGGACCTCGGCGCCGAGGTCGACGTCCGCGCCTGCGACGTCAGCGACGCCGTCGCCCTGGCGGCCCTCGTGGAGGGCATTGATCCCGCCCACCCCCTGGCCGGGATCGTGCACACCGCCGGGGTCCTCGACGACGGCGTCATCACCGCCCTGACCCCCGAGCGGCTGGACGGAGTGTTCGCCGCGAAGGTCACCGCCGCGACCCACCTGGCCCGACTGGCTGACGACCTGGCCGGGGGACCGGGCGCAGACCTGGACCTGTTCGTTCTGTTCTCCTCCGCCTCCGGCGTCCTCGGCTCGCCCGGCCAGGGCAACTACGCTGCCGCGAACGCCTACCTCGACGCCCTGGCACACCACCGCCGGGCCGCCGGGCGCACGGCGACGTCGCTGGCCTGGGGCCTGTGGCAGCAGGACACCGGCATGACCGCCCACCTGGGCGCGGCCGACCAGGCCCGGATGACCCGTGGCGGCGTCCGGCCGATCACGCCGGCCGAGGGCATGGAGCTGTTCGACGCCGCGCTCGGCACCGGCGAGGCCCTGCTGGTGCCGATCAGGCTGGACCTGCGGGCTCTGCGGGCCGCCGCCGCCGCGGGCGTGACCCTCCCGGCCCTGCTGCGTGGCCTCGTGCCCGCGGCCCGGGCGGCGGCCCGGTCCGCGGCCACCGCCGGCGACGGCGCCGAAGGGCTGCTGCGGCAGCTCACCGGGCTGTCGCAGCAGGAGCAGGAAGTTGCCCTGCTCGAACTGGTCGGCTCCCACGTGGCGGCCGTCCTCGGCCATGCCGGGACCGACCGGGTGCGCCCTGGTACCGCCTTCCGGGACATCGGGTTCGACTCCCTGACGTCGATCGAACTGCGCAACCGGCTGCGCGAGGCGACCGGGCTGAAGCTGGCCGCCACCGCGGTCTTCGACTACCCGACCCCGGCCGCGCTGGCCGGTCACCTGCACGGTGAGCTCGGCAGCGGCACCGATGCGCTCTCGCAGGTGGACGAGAGGCTGCGCCACATCGAGTCGCTCATCACCGGGCTCGGCTCGGACGCAGGCAGGCGCGCCGAGATCACCGTCCGCCTACAGAGGCTGCTCGCCCTCTGCCAGGGCAGCGCGAACGGCGAGCGCGCGGTCGCCGAACAGCTGGAGGCCGCGTCCGCGGACGAGGTCCTCAGCTTCATCGACAAGGAACTCGGACCGATGTGAGCCGGCCCGCGGGACACCACGGACGGCCGACCCATCGGGAGGAACCGAGCATGGCCACGGACGAGAAGGTCCTCAGCTACCTCAAACGCGTCACCACGGAGCTGCACGACCTGCGCCGCCGGCAGGAGAGCGGTACCGACGAGCCGGTCGCGATCGTGGGCATGGCCTGCCGGCTGCCCGGCGGGGTCAGCGGCCCCGGCGACCTGTGGCGGCTGGTCAGCGAGGGCGGCGACGGTATCTCGGACTTCCCGACCGACCGCGGCTGGGACCTCGACCGGCTGTTCGACGACGACCCCGACGCCACGGGCACCTCGTATGTCGACCGGGGTGGTTTCCTGCATGAGGCGGGCCGGTTCGATCCGGGGTTCTTCGGTATCTCTCCCCGCGAGGCCGTCGCGATGGACCCGCAGCAGCGGTTGCTGTTGGAGACCTCGTGGGAGGCGTTGGAGCGGGCGGGGATCGACCCGGACACGCTGCGCGGCACCGACGTCGGTGTCTTCACCGGCATCATGGGCGTCGACTACTTCATGGGCGGGGCCGTCCCGGCCGAGCTGGAGGGCTTCACCGGTACGGGCGCGGCGCCGAGCGTGGCCTCCGGCCGGGTGTCGTACGTGTTCGGGTTCGAGGGCCCGGCGGTCACGGTGGACACGGCCTGCTCGTCCTCGCTGGTCGCGATCCATCTGGCCGCCCACGCGCTGCGCCGCGGCGAGTGCTCGCTGGCCCTGGCCGGCGGGGCCACCGTGATGGCCACGCCGCACACGTTCGTCGAGTTCTCCCGGCAGCGCGGCCTGGCCCGCGACGGCCGGTGCAAGTCCTATGCCGATGCCGCCGACGGCACCGGCTGGGCCGAGGGCGCCGGTGTGATCGTGCTGGAGCGGCTTTCGGTGGCCCAGCAGCGCGGGCACGAGATCCTCGCCGTGGTGCGGGGTTCGGCGGTGAACCAGGACGGCGCGTCCAACGGCCTGACCGCGCCGAACGGGCCGTCGCAGCAGCGGGTCATCCGCAGGGCCCTGGCCAGTGCGGGGCTCTCGGCCGCCGACGTCGACGCCGTGGAAGGTCACGGCACGGGCACCGTGCTGGGCGACCCGATCGAGGCGCAGGCCCTGCTCGCCACCTACGGGCAGGGCCGGGAGCCGGGGCGGCCGCTGTTCCTGGGGTCGCTGAAGTCCAACATCGGCCACGCCCAGGGCGCCGCCGGCGTGGCCGGGGTGATCAAGGCGGTGCTCGCGCTGCGGCACGGCATACTGCCCGCCACCCTGCACGTCGACGAGCCCTCCACCCGGGTGGACTGGAGCACGGGGTCGGTGGAGCTGCTGCGGTCCACCCGGCCCTGGCCGGACACCGGCCGAGCGCGTCGGGCCGGCGTGTCGGGATTCGGGGTCAGCGGCACCAACGCGCACCTGATCCTCGAGCAGGCGCCCGCCGTCGAGCGCGCGGAGCGGCCGGAGGTGCCAGCCGGGCCGGTGGCGCTGGTGCTGTCGGCCCGGTCCGGGCGGTCGCTGGCCGGGCAGGCCGGGCGGCTGGCCGGCCTCCTGAACGGCGAGGATGCCCCGGCGTTCACCGATGTCGCCTCGGCTCTGGCCACCCGACGGGGCCGGCTGGACGAGCGGGCGATCGTGATTGCCGGCACGTCGGCCGAGGCGGTGGACGGGCTGGTGGGGCTGGCGGCGGGGGAGCCGGGCGCGAACATCGTGGCGGACTCGGCGGACCGGCCGCCGAAGGTCGTGTTCGTGTTCCCGGGCCAGGGGTCGCAGCGGGTCGGGATGGGCCGGGAGCTGTACGAGCGGTTCCCGGTGTACCGCGAGGCGTTCGACGAGGCCTGCGCGCTGCTGGACGAGCGGCTGGGCGGCGCCGTCGGGCATTCCGTGCGCGAGGCCGTGTTCGAGTCGCCGGACGGGGTGCTGGACCAGACCGTCTTCGCCCAGACCGGGCTGTTCGCCGTCGAGGTCGCGCTGACCCGGCTGCTGGGGTCCTGGGCCGTGAGACCGGCCGCGGTGATGGGGCATTCGATCGGCGAGATCACGGCCGCGCATGTCGCCGGGGTGCTGTCGTTGTCGGACGCCTGCACCGTCGTGGCCGCGCGGGGGCGGCTGATGCAGGCACTGCCCGCCGGTGGGGCGATGGTCGCGATCAGTGCCACCGAGGACGACGTCCAGCCGTTCCTGGGGGATGGCGTGGACCTTGCCGCGGTCAACGGGCCGGACTCGGTCGTGCTGTCCGGGGACGAGTCACCGGTCCTCGCCGCGGCCGGGCGACTGCGGGCTGATGGGCGGAAGACCAGGCGACTGGCCGTCTCCCACGCGTTCCACTCCGCCCGGATGGAACCCATGCTCGCCGAGTTCACCGCCGCGCTGGCCGGCGTCTCGTGGAGTGCGCCGCGGATCCCGGTCGTCTCCAACGTGACCGGCCGGATCGCCGCGGGTGGAGAGCTGACCTCACCGGGCTACTGGGCCGCCCACATCCGCCGCCCGGTCCGGTTCCACGACGGTGCCCAGGCTTGCGGGGCCGGGATCTTCGTCGAGGTCGGTCCCGGCGCGGCCCTCTCCGGCGTCCTCGCCGAGACGGCACCCGCCGTGGCGGCGCTGCGCGACGACCGCTCCCAGACCGGAACCCTCCTGGCCGCGGCTGGTGAGCTGTTCGTGCGCGGATCGGAGGTCGACTGGAACGCCACCCTCCCGGACGCCACCCGCCCGTCGGACGTCGACCTGCCGACCTACGCCTTCGAGCACGAGCACTACTGGCTGCCGATGGTCGCGGCAGCCGGCGACCCCGCGGCGCTCGGCCTGGACACCACCGACCACCCGCTGCTCGGCGCCCTCGTCACCCTGCCCGGGGACGGCGGGCTCGTGCTGACCTCCCGGCTGTCCGGCCAGAGCTATCCCTGGCTGGCCGAACACGCCGTCGGCGACGCCGCGGCGCTGCCGGCGTCCGGGTTCGTCGACCTCGCGATCCGGGCCGGTGACGAGGTCGGCTGTGGCCGGCTCGAGGAACTGACCGTCGAGGCGCCGCTCGCGCTGCCGGAGACCGGCGGCGTCCGGATCCGCGTCGTGGTCGGTGGCCCGGCCGAGGACGGCACCCGGACGCTCAACGTGCACGCCGACCACGGCGGCGACTGGGTCCGGCATGCCGCCGGCGTACTGGCGCCGACACCTGCCACCGGAGACCTCGACGGCCGGGACGGGCCAGACGGGCCGGCGGCCGACCTGGGCGTCTGGCCGCCCGCTGGAGCCCGTCCGGTGGACCTCGGTGACCTCGACGCCGAACTCGTCGCCCGCGGGCACGCGTACGGGTCCGAGTCCGCGCTGCGGAACGTCCGGGCGCTGTGGCGGCGGGACACCGAGACGTTCGTCGAGGTCGCGCTGCCCGACGACCAGCAGGACGACGGCGGCCGCTACGGCCTCCATCCCGGCCTGCTGGCCGCGGCCCTGCAGCCAGCCCTGCGTACGGCGGTCGCCGACCGGCCGGACGACGAGCTTCGGCAGCCGCTCATCTGGCATGGCGTGACCCTGGCCGCCGCCGGCGCGAGCGCGTTGCGGGTCCGGCTGGCACCCGTCGGCCCGGGCCGCCCGGACACCGTCCGGCTCGATGCCGCCGACGACACCGGCGACCCCGTGCTGACCGCGGCCGCCGTCATCTTCCGACCGGTGCCAGCGGGCACTCTCACGGGCCCGGACGTCACGCCCGCGACCACCGACCGCGCCGCCCCCCTGCACGAGGTGGCCTGGACGCCGGTCACCACCCCCGCTCGACGGTCCGACCCGGTCCGGCCACCGGTCCGGGTGGAGACCGTCGCCGACGTGCCGGCCGCCGTCGCGGCTGCGGCCGCCGGGCCCACCGTCGCGTTCCTGACCGCCGGTCCGGGCGGGGGGAACGCGCTTGAGCGGACGTGCCGGGTACTGGACGTCGTCCAGGCCTGGCTCGCTGCCGACGAGCTGCAGGAGACAGCGCTCCTCGTGGTGACCGCCGGCGCCGTGCCGGCCGGTGGCGACGAGTCGGTCACCGACCCGGCCGGCGCGGCGGTCTGGGGTCTGGTCCGGGCTGCCCAGGCCGAGCACCCCGACCGTTTTCTGCTCCTGGACCTGGACCCGGCTGCTCCTGTGGATGGCGCACCGGGCAGCGACCTGGACGCCGGGGCCGCCGAACCCGCCGCTGAACCGGGGGGCCTGCAGCCCGACCCCGGCCTGCTCGTCCGGACGGTCTTCGGGGACGAGCCCCAACTGGCGGTCCGCGGCGCGGATCTCCTCGCACCGCGGCTGGTCCGCGCCGAACTCGCTCGGCCCGATCACGCCCGGCCCGATCACGCCTGGCCCGACCTCGCTCGGCCCGGTGCCAGCTGGACCGGCTCGTTCCGGCCGGCCGGCACGGTGCTGGTCACCGGCGGCACCGGCACGCTGGGAGCACTCGCCGCCCGGCACCTGGTCGCCGAGCACGGCGTCCGGCACCTGCTGCTGGTCAGCCGGCGCGGGACGGCCGCGCCCGGCGCGGACGAGCTGGTCGCCGAGCTGACCGGCCTCGGCGCGGAGTCCGTCCAGGTGCTCGCGGCCGACCTGGCCGACCGGGAGGCCGCCGCCGGTGTGCTCGCGGCCGCCCCCGCCGAGCATCCGCTCTCCGCCGTCGTGCACACGGCCGGGGTGCTGGACGACGGCGTCGTCCAGGCTCTGACCCCCGAGCGCGTCGCGGGCGTGTTCCGGCCCAAGGTGGACGCCGCCGGCCACCTCGACGAGCTGACCCGCGACGCCGATCTCGACGCCTTCGTCGTCTACTCCTCGGCCGCCGGCATCTTCGGGTCGGCAGGGCAGGGCAACTACGCCGCGGCGAACGCCTACCTCGACGCACTGATGGCCCGGCGGCGGGCGCAGGGCCGGCACGGGCTGTCGCTGGCCTGGGGCCTGTGGGAACAGCCCACCGCGATGACCGCGCACCTCGGCCAGACCGACCAGGCCCGGATCGCCCGCGGCGGCTTCCTGACGATCGGGCCGGACGAGGGCATGCGGCTGTTCGACGCCGCCCTGGCAGGGGAGGCATCGCCGGCCGTGCCGATCCGGCTCGACCTGCGGGCGTTCCGGGCCGAGGCCGCCGGCGGCGGGCTGCCGTCGCTGCTGCGTGCGCTGGTCCGGGTGACCCGTCCGCGGGGGAGCGCGAACGCCGGCCGGCTGGCCCGGCGACTGGCCGGGCTCACCCCGGACCAGCAGGAGCAGATCCTGCTCGACCTGGTCCGCGGTCACGTCGCGACCGTGCTCCGGCACACGGGACCTGATCAGATCAAGCCGGACACCGCCTTCAGAGAAGCCGGTTTCGACTCCCTGACCTCGGTCGAGCTGCGCAACCGGCTGCGTCGGGCCAGCGGGCTCAACCTGCCGACCACGGTCGTCTTCGACCACCCGAACCCGCGCGCCCTGGCCCGGCACCTGCGCGACGAGTTCGGGACCACCGCCACCGACACCGCCGCGGTGCCCTCCGCAGCCGTCGGGCTCGACGAGCCGATTGCGATCGTCGGCCTGGCCTGCCGGATGCCCGGCGGCGCGGACTCGCCCGAGGCGCTCTGGCAGCTGGTCGCCGAGGGCCGCGACGCCGTCACCGGCTTCCCGGCCGACCGGGGCTGGGACGTGGAGGGCCTGTTCGACGTCGACCCGGAGAACGTCGGCACCTCGTACGTCGACCAGGGCGGCTTCCTGCCTTCCGCGGGCCGGTTCGACGCCGCCTTCTTCGGCATCTCGCCGCGGGAGGCGTTGGCGATGGACCCGCAGCAGCGGCTGTTGCTGGAGGCGACCTGGGAGGCACTGGAACACGCGGGCATCGACCCGACCAGCCTGAAAGGCACCGACGTCGGCGTCTTCACCGGCGTCATGTCCCAGGGCTACGGGACCAGTGGCCCGATCCCGCCCGAGCTGGGCGGCTTCACCGCCACCGGCGCGGCCGTCAGCGTGGCCTCGGGCCGGGTGTCCTACGTGCTCGGCCTGGAGGGCCCGGCGGTCACGCTGGACACGGCGTGCTCGTCGTCGCTGGTCACCGTGCACCTCGCCGCCCAGGCACTGCGCTCGGGCGAGTGCTCGATGGCGCTGGCCGGCGGTGCCACCGTGATGGCGACTCCCGCGACGTTCGTCGAGTTCTCCCGGCAGCGGGCGCTCGCCTCCGACGGCCGTTGCAAGGCGTTCTCGTCCACCGCCGACGGCACCGGCTGGGGCGAGGGCGTCGGGGTCGTGGTGTTGGAGCGTCTCTCGCAGGCGCGGGCCCGGGGGCATCGGGTTCTGGCGCTGGTGCGGGGGAGCGCGGTGAACCAGGACGGTGCGTCGAACGGTCTGACGGCGCCGAACGGGCCCTCGCAGCAGCGGGTGATCCGCCGGGCGCTCGCCACGGCCGGGCTGACCGGCCCCGATGTCGACGCCGTGGAGGCGCACGGCACCGGCACCGCGCTCGGCGACCCCATCGAGGCCCATGCCCTGTTGGCGACCTACGGCCAGGGCAGGGCCCCGGGGAACCCGCTCTGGCTGGGCTCGATCAAGTCGAACATCGGGCACACCCAGGCCGCCGCCGGCGTGGCCGGCGTGATCAAGATGGTCATGGCGCTGCGGCACGGAGTGCTGCCCGCCACCCTGCACGTCGAGCGGCCCTCCGCCCAGGTGGACTGGTCCGCCGGGTCGGTCGAGCTGCTGACGCGGGCGCGGGAGTGGCCGCGGGGGGACAGGCCGCGCCGCGCGGGCGTGTCGTCGTTCGGGCTGAGCGGCACGAACGCGCACCTGATCCTGGAGGAGGCGCCGACCGAGGCGGCCAGGGAGCGCGGGACCGAGGCGACCCCGGCGAGTGAGGCCGAGGGGACACCGGTGGAGGCGCGCCCTGCGGGCGGCCCGGTACCGCTGGTGGTGTCGGCGGGCAGTGTGCGGGCGCTGGCTGGGCAGGCCGAGCGGTTGGCGGGGGTG
>NZ_CDXDOR010000159.1:0-10712 GCF_978021225.1 Frankia sp. CeTa3Moorea
GTTGGTGTCAGAGGGCGAGGGCGAGTTGCCGTGGGTCGGGCCGGGCGGCGGGAAGGGCGGGAGGTCGCCAGCCGGCGCGCAGGGCTTCGGTGTGTCGTTCGGCGGCGGCCGTGACCTGCTGGATGGTTGTCGTGGCCTGGCCGGGCAGGAGGGTCGCGATGACGGTTCGGCTGGCGGGTTCCCACGTCCAGGTACCACATACCTGGCCATCGAGGAGGACGGTGGGAAGGGCTTCACCGATCTGGTTGAAGGCCCGCCGTGGGGCGAGTTCGCCGAGGTAGCGGGTGCGGGTTTCGGCGTATGCCTTGAGCGCGACGTCCTCGTGGGCGAGCAGGTGCAGCCCGGTGGTGTGGGTGTCGGGGTCGGCCGCGGTGAACTGTTCGTAGCGGGCGGCGGGCATGTAAGCCGGGGACGGGCTCCAAGGGGTGGCGACTTCGAGGAGTGCGGTCTCGGGGTCATCGAGTGCGTCGAGGACGGCGGCACGGGAGAGGGCGGACCACCAGGTCGCGTCCCCCAGTGTCGCCGGGCCGTACCGGTCGAAGTAGGCCCGCAGGAGCATGCGGGTAGCGCTCCGCGGGTCGAGGTCGAGATCGAGATCGGGGTGGAGCTGGCTGGTCAGACCGAACATGCGGCGTTCGGCGTTCCAACAGCCGGAGGCATTCAGATAGGTGAGTGTGCCCGACTCCCAGGCAATTTTGACCGCGGCCCGGACTGCGGCTGGGCTGGCGGGAGCGAGGACGTCCTCGATACGCCGGTGCTGTAGCGGCCCACCCTGGAGCAGTTCTGGCAGCTGCGCACGGATCTCGGTGAGCACATGGTCAGGGACGCCGGCGTTGTGCGCGCGGCGGGTGGCGTCGCGGAGGCGGTAGTGGACGGTAGCCCGGTGCGCGGCGGCGGCGAGATCCACAGGGAGGAGATGCAGGGTGCGGCGCACACAGCGCAGCGTGATGAGGCCATGGGATCGACTGAAGAGCGACAGCGCCACCTCGGGACCTTCGGCGCGCGCGAGGACGGTCGCGAACGGGGACGGCAGCCGGGCCGCATGCAGCCCGAGCGCCGCGTGGCCGATCTGTGTGGCAGAGGTCAGCCGGCTACGAGGGTGCAATCCCTGACGGGACAGGGTCCAGTTCCACAGCCGACGGGCTTGGACGTCGGTGAGGGTGACGGCCCCGACGGTGCGCGGGTGCCGGCTGATCACCTGGGCACCGTAGCAGTGGGCAGGGGTGGGGTGGCGGTCACCCCTGGGGGCCCCAGTGGTCTTCGACGAAGCCGCGCAGCCTGCGGTAGGAGTCTTCGAGTTCGGCCCACTGGTCGGGGCCGCCCCACCAGTGGCGGTCGTTGTGGTGGATGTGGAATTTCGACCAGTCCCCGTCCCAGTCGGGCTGGGTGTGCAGGCCGTGGAGGGCATGGCGGTCTGGGTCGGCGTAGACCTGGGTGCCGGGCAGTGGGACGAACCGGAACAGCGAGACGCGGGTCAGCGACGAGCCCAACTCGCCGAGCAGGTTGATCGTTTCGTCGGTGGTCTGCCGGTTCTCGCCCGGGAAGCCGTGGATGATGAACGCCTTGGCGCCGATCCCGGCATCCGCGGTCGCGGCGAACGCTGCCTTGATCTCGGCACGGGTGGTGTTCTTGCGCATCGCCCGCAGGAGAGGTTCGCTGCCGGACTCGACCCCGTACTTGATCTCGATACAGCCCGAGGCCGCCATTGTCTTCAGCAGGGCTGGGTCGACGGTGTCGACCCGTGACAGCGCCGACCAGGACAGGTCCAGGTCGGCGACCGCGTCGCAGATGTCGGCAACCTTCCGCTTGTTGACGACGAAGTTGTCGTCGACGATCGCGAACCCGCCGATGCGGTAGCGGTCCACGAGGTGGGCCAGCTCGGTGTACGCGCTGGCTCCGGAGCGATATTGGATGCGGGTCTGGCCGGCGGCGCAGAACGAGCATGGGAACGGGCAGCCCCGGCTGAACATCACGTGTGCCATCCGCACGTCATGGCCGGCGAGCCGGTCGGTCATCACGACGTCCTCCACGGGCAGCAGGTGTCGTGCCGGCAGCGGCAGCCGGTCGATGTCCCGTATCAGCAGACGGGGGAGTCCGGATCGGATCTGGCCGTCCTCGGCCCAGCGGGTCCCGGCGATCCCAGTGACCGGCAGGCCGCCGCTGGCGCGGGCCAGCACGTCGAGGATCGTCTCCTCGGACTCGCCCACGCAGACGACGTCCGCGGCGAAGTCGCGCAGCGCGTCGTCCGGATAGAAGTTGGCGTGTACGCCGCCGACCATCACCAGCGCGCCCGGGTCGACCTGGCTGTGCGCGCGGGCCACCGCCATGAAGCCGTAGGTCGCCGAGGAGGCGAGGCTGAACCCGACCGCCTCGAAGCCGGAGAGGTCCAGGGCGAGCTGGTCGGGCCGTACTTGGATGATCGCCACCTCGTGGCCAGCATCTTCTAGCACTGCGGCCAGATAGAGCGCCCCGAACGGGGGGAACTCCCGGCGGCGTTCTCGGAACCGAGCCATATCGTAGACCTCGGGATAGAGCAAGGCGACACGCATCGCGGACACCTCCGGAGAGTTCGTCCTTCAAATGAGCGAGGGGATAGCCGAATCAGAAAGGCGCCTGGCACCTGGAACCCGCGGCTCGGGACGTGGAGCGCCGGCCTATATGCAGAATTTCGGCCGGGTGCAGCCTCTTCAGCCGAGCCACTTCCTCGGGCGGCCAGCCGCCCAGCAGCGCGGTGACGGTGGCGTGCACGATAGGAGCGAACGCGGCGATGCCCCGATCCGCGGACTCCCGGTCCGCGGTCGGGATCAGATGCGAGTTACAGAGCACGAGGTCGTAACGATCGCGGTCTAGATAAAGATCGAACTGATGGCGGCGCGCGAAGGAATCGCGGGTATGAGTGTCCTTCTCCTGGACCAGTGCGTGGCACTGAGCCAAGGACAGGCGGGTGAGCGTCTGTGAGACCAGGCACTTGCGGGCGCGCGACGGTGGGTCGGACTCGATCCAGACCCGCACCAGCGGATCCGGTGCGAGCCAGGCCAGGGCCCACGTGTCGAACACCGTGCGCCGCCGGCTGGCAGCCAACTCCAACAGCCGCCGGTCCAACTCCTCGTCTGCGGCATCACCTGCTCGGGCTGTCTGGATCTCGTTGTACCGTTCCAGCCAAGCCCTTTCCGCCGTGACGGGCATGCCGAGGATATCCAACAGCACCTCGGTTGCCGAGACATACTCATAGCCCAGCTCGCTGGCCAACAACCGAGCATGCGTGGTCTTGCCCGCAGCCGTCAGGCCAGCGAACGCCACATTCGCGCCATCAGGAAGAACATCTTCCGTCTCGGTGTGGTCGGCGGTGCTCATAGGGAAGACGGGAAGAAATCATGCAAACGGGCGCACTCGGACACGGACGAGCCGTCCTTTCACGCAGCGACACGGCGTCCCGAGTGTCTGTTCAAGCGAGGAACGTGACTATGCCAATAGCCGGTGACGGCCATGCGGGACACGCATAGACACCACAAGCCTCGGCGCGCGAAGATTCGGGCTTTGGGCACACCATCCCGTTGACGGTCCAGTGCGCGACCGCGCGGCGCGCATGTAGTGGATGATCTGGAACTGGCCGTATCGGCTACACTGTGCTGTCCGCGTCGTGGGCACCCGGATGTCCTCGGCCAGGGACGCGTGCGAAACGGTGAACCATGCCGGTCCTCTCACCCCTGCTGCTGGTCGACGGGCACAACCTGCTCCACCGGGCCGCGTTCGGCTTCCCCGCCCGGATCACCTCGCGCCACGGCCGCGACATCACCTGCGCCTTCGGCTTCTTCGCCCTGCTGCGCGCGGCGGCCCGGTCCGCCCCGCAGCCGCCCCACCTGGTCGTCGTCTTCGACGGGGAGAACGGTGCCGAGGTCCGGCGCCGCCTCGATCCCGGGTACAAACCCACGGTCGCGGGCGATCAGGAGGTCTTCGCCGACCTGCCGCGTATCCGGGACGGCCTGGAGATGCTTGGTGTCACCTGGATCGAGCATCCGCGATGGGAGGCGGACGACGTCATCGCTACCCTGGTCGAACGCGGCGACCGCCGGACCTGCCTGATCATGTCCACGGACAAGGACTTTTACCAGGTGCTCGGCCCGCGGACGATGCTCCTGAACACCAGCCGTCGCGCCGACCGGCGCCTGGTCACCGTCGCTGACGTGGTGACCCAGCATGGCGTCACCCCTGATCAGTGGTGCGACTACCGAGCCCTCACAGGAGATCCCTCCGACAACATCCCTGGAATTCCCGGAGTCGGCCCGAAGACCGCCAGCAGGCTTCTCGCCGATGGGGCACGCCTTGACGATCTCGATGCGTTCGGCCGTCTCACCGGACGAACCGGCATGGCGATCCAGAACCGCTGGGAGAGCCTCCTGCTGTGGAGATCATTGATAGCCCTCACCCGCACCGTCTCGCTTGGGCAGACACCGCCATCCGAGAAGCCGACCGGTCTCCCCCTGGCCGCCGACGTCATCCGAAGACTCGGCCTGTGGGAGTCGACCCCGCCGCAGCCAGACCATGCCACAGTGTCCCTGCTGGCCCCGGCTGAGCGAGGTCGAGAACGCCCGATAAGCAGCCCGGTCGGTGAGCGGACTCGCTAAACGGCCTCATCTACAGAGCAGCCTCGTCGGCCGGACTCTGAGCGCCGTCGGCTTGCCGGAGCGTGGACCGTCCGGCGGTGGGTGTCGATCTTCTGCACGCGTCCAATAGTACTTTCGAGCTATACGACGCCTTCCTATCAACCAGTCATCGTCTAGCCGTAACGGGTCAAATCGTGCTGGGGCACCGTTCCCGCTGCGAAGTTGGAACGGGTCTGGGCGGGTCTGGTCGGGCAAGCTGGAGGTACGGTCCGCAGCGGGACCGTGACCCGACGGCGCCGGACGTTGCGAGGTGGACGCGGTGGCTCCTCGTCACAGACCTGGCGATCGCCGGCCGTTTGGCCGGCTGGCCAGCGGAGTGCTGCTCGCGGTCGGCGCCGCGGTGCTGGTCTCCTGCTCGGACGGCGGCTCGACGCCTGGTGCGGCTGGCACGAGCAGCGCTGTCTCGTCGCCGGCGCGGGCGAGCGTCACGCCGTCGCCGACGTCTGCGGCCGAGGTCGCGAGCAGCGAGGCGGTGGCCGCGTACCTGGGGATGTGGCGGGCGGCCGCGGTCGCCAGCCACACGTCGGACTGGCAGGCTCCAGAGCTGTCCCGCTACGCCTCGGGCTCGGCGCTCCAGGTGATCACTGGCACGCTGTATGCCGACCGTTTCAACAAGGTCGTCTCCAGAGGCCAGTCGGTGAACCACCCGACGGTGACCTCGGCTGATCCTCCTGCCGCGCCCGCGACGGTCCTGCTCTCGGACTGTGGAGACGACTCGGGGTGGCAGAAGTACCACGCTGATCCAGGTCAGCCGGATGACGGGCAGCTGGTGACTGGATCTCCGGGTGGCCGCCGGCAGATCAGCGCCGAGGTGAGGCTCCACGAGGACGGTGTGTGGCGGGTCACGCGGTTTGCTGTGGGGTCGGTGGGCTCGTGCTAGGCCGGGTCGTAGGCGTCCTCGCCGTGGTGGCGGCCGTGTGCATCGGCGGGGTTGTGCCCGCGAGCGCCGAGTCGGCGCCACCCACAGGTCCGGATGATCAGGGTTGGTATGGGTCGGTGAACTGTGATCAGAATCCGCATCCGGGTTGCGAGCTGTTCGCGGGTGGGGGATCCGCCCCGGCGGCGCCTGCCGCGCCGCAGGGCCCTGCGCCCGGCGCCGGTGGTGGGGGCCAGGGTAGGGGCGCTGCGCCGGGCGACCGGAATCTGACGCCGCCGGAGACGGCGAAGTGCGCCTACGTCCGCAGCGACTATCAGCCGCCGGTGGGTGGTATGCGGCCGGTTGTTTATCAGCGGCCGGCGCGCGGGGGCCTGGTCGTGCGGGCCGCGGTGGCGCGTTCGGGGCTGTCGGTGGAGGTGGTGGCGTCTCAGCCGGGCCAGGGTCCGGGAGCCTGGTACCTGTACCAGTGCACGACCGATGGTGTGCGCGACGCGCTGTACCGGCCTCCGGTCTGGCTGGCGGACCCGCCGGCGCCGGGGCCGGGGGTAGATCCGGAGGCATTGGCGGCCCAGGCCCGCGACCATCTGGGACTCGCCGGTCCGGCGATCTCGATGAGTCCTGTCCGCGATCAGCTGGTGCAGCTGCCGACGTGGCTGTGGCTGGATGCGGCTGGGTGGAACCAGGTGGCGGCGACTGCGGCGGCGGGTGGGGTGTCGGTGACGGCGGTCGCCAAGCCGGTCTCGGTGGTCTGGTCTCTGGGGGACGGCGGGACGGTGACCTGCACGGGGCCTGGCACGCCGTACCCGGCCGGTGCCGATCCGAAGAGCGCGTCGCCCGACTGTGGCTACACCTATCATCACCGCTCGTTGGACGAGCCGGGCGGGACGTTCACCGTGACGGCGACCGTGCGCTGGGACGTGACGTGGGCGGGTGCGGGCCAGGCTGGCGCGTTCCCGGGTTTGACGACGACGTCGACGGTTGCGGTCCGGGTGATCGACATTCCTTCGCTCACGACGGGTGGGGGCTGAGGATAGGCCCCGTCCAGGCACGGTGCTCGGCAGGCGGCACCTGGTTTTGTGCTGAGGGTCTAGCATTTGGATGGAGAGTTCGCCTCGTGGACCGGCCGGTCGGGGATTCTGCCTGTGCGGGTTGGGTTGACCTGGCGAGTGGCGTTGCGCCGTGGCCGGCGGTTTTGCTACACAGGTCGGCCCGCTGGCCACGAGTTGGCTGGGTTGCTCGGTAGACCGCGGGGAGATCCGATCCGGCCGGCGGTCGCGTCGTGGATGCCTCGAAGCCGGAAATGTTGGCGTGTGGGTCCGGGCGGGGCGGAAATGGGCGGGTGGAGCATCGGCCGCCGCGGGCGGCCGACCGGTCAACGATGCGAGCGCCGCCCCAGCTACACCCTCGCTGACGCCGATACTCGCGGGGCATTGTAGGGGCATTTGTAAATGGGCAGCCGGTCCTGGGAGTTCGCCTCTATCTGAGCGGCGCTCCAGGGAGTGCTGCTGGGGCGGTGTGCAGTGGATCGCCGGTCTCGGCGGTGCCAGCGGGCCTGCCCAGCGAGACGGGTGCCCTGGTCAGCCGCCCTGCCCTAGGGGGCCTGGCCTCCGCTGCTCGTGCAGTGATCAGCGCCAGTGGTCGCTGCTCATCATGAACCGACTCTACAGGCATACCCCCTGCCCATCGGTGGGCCCGTCGGTTAGCCATTCTGGTCTCCAATTTGAGGTGCTACCCCACCCAGGCGCGCTGGCGCAGGTCACCGGCCTGCTGTCACCGCCCAAGAACAGCCCGACTGAGTTCCCCGCGAAGTCGGGGAGATAATCGGGGCGGGGAATGGCGGGCCTCGCCGGAAGCCGACTGAAGAGTGTCGGATCGGTGTCGCATTGTTCTGGAATTCAATGGTGTTTGCCTGGTGCTGCTTGTGTGGGTTTAGCCTTTCCATTTCTTTTCGCCCGTGCTGGCGGCAGGGTTTCCTTTGGCTTTCATGTCGCTGTCGCCACTCTCCGGGAAATGGCATTTGACCTGCGGAAACGCGACGGGAAATGATCGCAAGAAAGGTGGAATTTGGCGCCCGGAAGTATTGATTTCCGGGCGCGTGGGAGGGACTATTAGATATCGGCGCGTTGCGCCCGGCGCGCGGCGCTAAATCCCTCTCTCGCATGGAGCCCCTTCATGTCGCATGCCTTCATTTCCCCTGTCTTTTCGCGGGACATTCCTTCGACCGTGGCCGGTGAGGCGGTCACGGCGGAGGACATGGCGCGGGTGACCGAAGCGGACTTCTCCGCGATCGTGGAGTCCGCGCGCTGGTACTGCTGGAAGGCCGACGCGTCCCGGTCGCGCAAGCGTGCCGACGGTTCGGCCACGATCGCGCGGGACGGCCACGGGAGCTACGGCCACGACGACGTGTCGGACGATGTCGCCCAGGACGCGGTACTGATCTTCGCCCGGCGGCTTGGTGTGATCATGCGTAGCTGTGTGGTCGCGTCGGTCGACGTGGCGACCCGTGAGCCTGACCGGTGGCAGTACCGGCCGCAGGATGGAGAGATGTTCCTCGCGGACCGTGCCCTGATCCGCAAGTGGGCGGTCAAGGACGCTGCTCGGCGCAACGGCTACGGCGCCCCCAAGCCCACGTCGGAGGCCACGACACCGGAAGCGGCCGAGCAGCGCGCGCGGTATCTGGCCTCCGTGACCTACTTCGCGGGCATGTCAGATGTGATCTTCGCGTCAGCGTGGGGAGATGGTAGCGACTTCCCCACGCTTCGCAAGATCATTGACGTGGCGAACCGTGCCGATGACCTCGGCCGCGCCGGTGTGTTCTCGACCGTGGCTCAGCAGACTTACGGCGGCAAGTACGGATCCGGCCGGCAGCAACGCAGGATCCGGGACGCTGCCCGCGCGGAGGCACGCGAACTGTCCGCACGCTGCGACGCCATCCGCGATGACCTCGCCCACCGCGACCGACCGACGAAGCGCACCCCAGAGCCCGAAGACTGACCCCGTCCCTCACCCTCACGGAGCCTCCGAGCGTTGACGCTCGGAGGCTCCGCCCATTTCACCAGCGATCCCGCCGCTCCGCTGGTCGTGCTGGGCCGCGCTGGTCGTGCTGGGCCGCGCTGGTGGCGCTGGGCCGCGCTGGTCGTGCTGGGCCGCGCTGGTCGTGCTGGGCCGCGCTGGTCGTGCTGGGCCGCGCTGGTCGTGCTGGGCCGCGCTGGTCGTGCTGGGCCGCGCTGGTCGTGCTGGGCCGCGCTGGTGGCGCTGGGCCGCGCTGGTGGCGCTGGGCCGCGCTGGTCGTGCTGGGCCGCGCTGGTCGTGCTGGGCCGCGCTGGTGGCGCTGGGCCGCGCTGGTGGCGCTGGGCCGCGCTGGTCGTGCTGGGCCGCGCTGGTGGCGCTGGGTTCCGCCGGTCGTGCCGGGTTGGGTCAGGGTTCCGTTGGGTCGAGCTGGTTGTGCTGGGCCGTGCCGGGCGGCGCGGGTCGTGCTGGGCTGCGCCGGTCGCGCCCGCGGTGGCTCGTCGGCTCCGCGGGCCGCGCTGGTTCGCTTCGACCCGCCCACCGTCCTACCCGCCTGCCTTCCTTTCCGCCTTCCCTCCTACTCACCTTCCCGCCTTCCTGTCCGGCCCGGTTCCGGGCGCCGGTTCCGTGTCGTCCCGTTCCGCCGGGCTTCGCTGGTCTGGCCGGCTCCCGCCGACGCGCCGCGCCGGTCCGGTTCCGCCGGCCGTGTCGGCTCCTGGCCCGGCCAAGGTTCCGCCGCGCCGTGCGGAGCCGGCCGGTCCGCGCGGAGTTCCGCTGCTCGGGCCGCGCGCGGGTCGCGCGGGTCGCGCGTGGGCCGTGGTCGGGTTGGTGTCCGGTCGGAGGGCGGATGGGTCGGGTTGCTGACCGGTCCGGGTCCGGACCCGGACCTTGGGTCTTCGGGTGGGGCCGGTCCGTGCTCCGGTGGACGGTCGGGGCGGCGCTGGCGCCGTTGTTTGGGTAGGGCCGCCGATCGATCCGGCGGGTGGGCAACCCTGAGACGGGCAGCTGTCCGGCCGGCGCTGTGCTCGGCGGCAGGTCCTGGCCGGTCTGGAGGTATCGGGGTTGCTTCTTCGGGGAGCGGCGTTTCCACTTCCGGATAGGAAAGCCCCGTCTGCTGGGCGCGCCTCTGCCAGCTCGGATATGCCCCGGTTTTGTTGCCAGCGATCAATAGTCCGGTTGGACTATTGATCGCTGGCATGTCGTGGCCGGCGCTTGTGCGGCGAGCGCGACGTCTTTTCCAAGATTGTTCGGGGAGGTGTCAATCGGGGCCTGGCGCGCAGGCCGCTGGCGCAGTGACAGCGGCTGCTGTGTCCTGCCGGCGATGTCACAGCGTCGCAGGTCAGAGCACCGCTGGGCAGGGCGGAGTCTGCCGCTGGTGGGCGGCCGGTCGCCGGTGGTGGGCGTGGCTGCACGGGTCCGCTGTGCCGCCACGGACTGCCCAGCGATCTTTGCTGGGCATGGTGCGGAAGATCGCGCTGTCTTTTCGCTGTGCTCGATGTGGTGTCCTTGGATCCGCCAGAAACCGGTGGCATCAGAAAGGACACCCCACAATGCCCGAGGAAACGCGGCCCCTTTTCCGGGAACGCCTGGCGCCCGCAGCGTGGCGCCGCGCTGGTACCCCTTCGGGGTGCCTCCAGGCTGATCCGTCGCCTCCGCGGCGCCTCTGGCCCTGGGCTGGCACCCGCACCTCGGCCGGGGCGGATCGCGTGCCGGCCGTGCCGGACCTCATCCCGTCTGGCGGCCGTCGCTCCGCGCGGCACGTGATGATCGTCGCGGGCCGGTCGGTCAGCCCGCGCGGGCCTGCGCTGCGCGGCGGCGGTCGGGCGTGCCAGCGATCGTCGGGACGGGCTGGTTACCACGCCTGGCGATCATCATCCTATCGGGCTAGGTCATGCACACTATTCTTCGCCGTGAATGCACGTCACGACATATTTCGATCTTTAAACCTGGTCCCCCGGTGGGCGTGCCCCGTTTTTACTACCCGTACCGCGGAAAGGACGCCGACCCGCGCTCCGTCGACCCCGGACACCACACCGCCGGTCGAACAACACTTCCACAACTCTGGAGATCGACTGGCAAAAACGTGTCCGAAAACCGGATTCCTCATTAGCGGCATCTCCGGCCGCGCGGAAGGAGGATCCGCCTCGTGACCGACCCGGCCC